>QENJ01000303.1 GCA_013374505.1 Candidatus Methanophagaceae archaeon | reverse complement strand
ATCTCCACCATATTGACACCATTGCCGTATTTTTCTATATCCTCGTTTGTTCCGGATATTTAGGGTTATCTAACTAATCCTAAAAAAATTGTTAGCCGGTGACGGCTACATCCATCGAGTCTGTCGGTAGGGTCGTAAAGAAGTAAGAGAAACGTAAGACCCTACTTTACATAGCTGTGCTCATAGCATCGGAAGAGGCTACTATCTTCTTTACGTGGGTTTGGGGTGATGCTTGGGGACAGAAAACCCACTTCAATGGCGCATATGAAATGGAGTGAAGAGGGGCAAGCGTGGGGGCGCGGCAGTATATGACACGGCGGCTATCTTTGCACAATCTTTTGAGCCGTGTCATATAGTGCCCTTATATAATCAAGAGAGAGTAAGCCCCCTAAGCGGTATAATCTTTATTATACGACCAATCGCGGGAACGGCAAGATAACGGCGGCCACCTCAGGGCGTATAATACAGGATACGGTGCCGCCTGTTTCTACGGCAGATACGAAGCGGATTACCAAGGAGGCAGTTCCGTAGACCATATCTTCAACGACTTCCCGGATTCACCAACAGCGGCAGCCTCTATGGCGCAGGTTCCTAAAGCGGTATTGCCAGATGACGAAGTAGTAGCAGTCAAGGTTCAACGTCTAACATATTTCTGAACATGGGCTCTTTCACGCAGACCCGCATCCCGGTAACATCCGAGTACTGACGGACATTGTCATCTGTTTGCTTGACTATGGCATGATAGGAACGCTCTCGGCACGGCATCGAGAGGACTTATGGAACACCCAGTAAAAATTTCACCCATTTTGATATTTATCATAGACACGGATTTTACAGATTTACACAGACGGTACTGCCCAGTCCATCAATTTTTTACGGGTGGAATCAAAATCAAAAAAACTACACAACTTTAATATCCGTGTTATTCCGCGCTAATCGGTGTCTTAAAAATCCTTGAAAAATGATACCGTCCGCTAATTTTTTATTTGTGAGTTCCCAAACGCACAATAACAACATTTTACAAGCAGAACAACATTTTACAAGCAGATATAAATTTACCGCAGAGAACGCTGAGTTCGCAGAGAAAATTACATGGTTTGTTGTCCTGTATTAGTAGCCCTTAACCTTTAACCTTTAACCTTTAACCCTTAACCCTTAACCCTTAACCCCCCCAACTCACACATCAAAATAATTCTTAAGTATTTCCTCTATGCTTCTCTTGAGATCACTATCGTGCGTTAACGGCTCAGTCATAGTAGAATATAACGCATCGCGCGTGGCCACACCACTTTTTAGCAATGTAGCAGCATAAACAAGTTCCCGAGTAGACACACCCTCTTCAAGTCCCTGATGAATAAGATTCCGTATCTTGTTCGCGGCTTTCACCAACTTATTTGCCGTATCCGCCTCAACACCCGTCTCTTGCTGCACAATTTGTGTCTCCAGGTCTTCACCCGGCCATCCAAGTGCGATACTGACAAACCGCTGCCTCGTGCTCTGTTTCAATTCTTTTAACACACTCTGGTAACCGGGATTATAACTCATTACCAGCATAAACTCATCCGGCGCATAAAACATCTTACCTAATTTCACAACCAGCAAATACCTTCTATGGTCAGCTAAAGGATGAATAACAACGGTAGTATCTTTTCGCGCTTCCACGATCTCATCCAGATACACGATTCCACCTGTTTTTACAGCCATAAGAAGTGGCCCATCTATCCACTCAACATCGTCTCCTTTAATGATATACCGCCCGGTTAAATCATTACCACTCAAATCGTCATGACATGCAACAGTATAGAGCGGCCGCCCTAATTTCCAGGCCATATGCTCAACTAATCTCGTTTTACCACTGCCCGTGGGCCCTTTCAGCATAACCGGCAGTTTATTCTTATAGGCTGCTTCAAATAGCGCAACCTCACGCCCTTGCGGTAAATAAAACGGCTCTTCTTGTATTTCAAAGCTGCCGTTTTCATATAAACAAGTCGTGTCTGATCTCTCTAACATTTATACTTACCTAATTAAGACTGCTTTAACGCATAAATATTTACTTTTTGTGGTCCCATCAACAATCTGCTACTACCTTACGCTCGTACGTCTGAACGAGCATCCCTTTACTTTGCTCCCAGGGCTCGCCCGTCTTGAAAAAATTGAACTTCTCCATTGCTCGCTCGCAGGGTACATTACCAGCTAAGATGTTCACATAATTCGTCTTACACTTATTCGCCTTTGCGAACTCATAGAACTGCTCGTACATCGCAGAAGCTACACTCTGATCACGATATTCCGGGAGAACCGCTTGCTGCTCACCGAAAGCGCCTTGCTCTGTTATGGACGCTTTATACACACCTGATAATTTACCATCTATACGGATACCGAAGAAGAAATAACCGGAGTCCATAGTGTTCTTCACTTCCACCTCGGTCATCACCCGCTTATTTCGCCATTCCGCAGGATAATCGTACGCTTTAGGCCATACTTCATTGTAGAGCTCCGAGATGTCCTTAGCATCCTCTTTACCCAGCTTTATTGCATGACGTTTCTCGCCCGTATATTCCACATCCACCGTACAACAGACGCCCATAATAATTATGATATACTAACTGAGTATTTAAACTCAACTCTTTTTCGCTTTTTTCTTGTATATACAGTATAACTTCTAACTATTTAGGACGCAGATTCATACGGATTTACGCAGATTTGAGTTCTTCTGCGTTGATCGGTGTTAATCAGTGTCAACAACCATTTTTAGTTGAATAATATGCTTTTTGTACTTCAAATCATATTAATCTGCGATCATCTGCGTCCGATTATTATTTTTTCTTGACGCGGTCCATGAACTCACTCTGTAGCGCCACTACTTCGCTACTGTCCTTTGCTCTGGAATACGCACACAACCGTTCCTCATTCAAGCGCAGAAATTCGGGCCCCCACTTGAATTTGCCCAGTATCTGCTGTGATTGCTCCTGCTCACCAAGAACGAACAACGCAGCGGCAAACGCCTCGACCGAGCTCAGAATAAAGGGTTTGCCATAGTTAACAGGATTCGCAGCTATTAAATACGGTAAAGCCCGTTTTTTTACTTTCTGCTTCTTCAAAGGCTCGTCAAAAGCTGCTAGTTTATGCCACGAGCAATCAAATACGGTTATGCTGGTTGTGTATTGATCCGCACGCGAAAGCGCCTTTTCCGCATTCGGCACCAGCAAAAGCGTCTTATACGGTATCTTTCGCAGCACGTTAACCGAGGTTATCAGCCCAAAGCGTGCTAATTTCTTCGCTGTGCATTTCTTCGGGTCGCACTGTCCGGCATCATATACATATAGTTTCATTTTTAAACCTGCATTAACCGCGGAAGTAGCTCCTGTAAACCTTGCGATAGCTTTTCTGACCTGCACGGAGTGACATTTACCTCTTTTAGTGGCTTTAGCAGTTCTATTATCCTAGCAGTTGGAAGTTCTTCCTGCGAATATGTGGATGCTGCTATTTGAACCGCCGCCAGATATTTCTGCGGGTCGAATGCCGAAATCCGACCTGGTTTGATACCAATAACCGCATCTAAAATGTTTAAACCATTCCATGGCAAAGCAATATCGCTATAACTCTCTATTACCACACAGTCATGCTGTGCTACCACCTTCTTGTACGCTAATTCAATCGCGAGGTCGTAATACTCTTCTGTTAGTTTATTCAACGTATTCAAATCACGAACGTGATAGATCTCGGATGCGTTTGCACGTAACTGCGCAAGGAGTGTATCGCTACATCTATACATAGCCGGCAAAGCTTCGTTTTCAACCACCAGGTTTCTTGCACCGTCTTTAGTCCAGAGCGTGACGCGGTCAATGATAAAACCCGGTATTTGTGACATTGAGCTGATTCGCGGCGGTTCCATCCACAATCGGTGGATAGGGTTGATACATTCTTCTAGCAGCGGGTCATCCGCAGCGCTAAACGCAGAAGCAGCTTTCAAACTTGTTGCATCCTTTCCATATAGTCTTCCCTGTGATAAAGCGTCATGCACAACATCAAAATCATACCACACGTTGTTGCCCGCTCGGGGCTTGAAGGCACAGGCATTGAACCCTTTTTCTCTTAAGTACGCTAGTAACGCCAGCGCAAGGGTCGTCTTACCCGCATCCTGCCCTTTCAATCCCACAATCAATATATTGTATGTCATTCTCTACCATCGAAATCGTGCTAACTCTACAATCGCATTTATAAAAAATACGGACTATACGATTTAAATATGTCGGTATTTCGAGGTCTAAAGTGCCATAGCGTCAAGATTTGCGATGTTCGTTTCGTAGTTCTGGAAGATCCGTTATAAATTGAGCATGTAAATTCCTGTCGAAGCACGGTATGCAATCCATTCATCACATGTGTACAACAACCTTTTTAACTTTATAGATCAAACTAAAGGGTGGCGGACTCCATATAAATCTGCTCTGACTCAGTCGCGGAAAAGGCGGAATTGGCATAAATCAAGGAGAGCACATAAATGGAAACGTTCACGGAATTAAAAGCTTTTGGTGATGACCCTTACTATCATGCTAAAAGAGAAGAAACGTTACGCAAACTGCAAATCCGTTCAATTGATGCACCCTTAGTGGAACTGATTAACGACTTTGCAAAACTTCCGTATTGCTTTACTTTACTCTCTAATTTCAGATAATTTCTTTTTATGTATAAATACTTACCAACGTATATTATTTGATGGCTTTTCGTGCACTTCCAGAACTATTGGTCACCTATCCCCAGATAAAAATTGTAAATCTGCACAAAAAATCGATTACCCGATGAAACCCGCATGCAGAAAGATGCAATCGTGCAAACTAGACAGTAATTTGCTTCAAGATGCTTAGTGTGAAAGAGAAATGGCATCCAGGATGTTTATCTTCTCCCTCATCTTCGCGACAAAGCTGTTTATGCTTTCGATATGCCCGTAATATGCTTCTTTTGTCTTTTTCACGTTAAACTCTAGCTCAAATCCATCCTCATTGAAATACATGATTGCAT
>QENJ01000302.1 GCA_013374505.1 Candidatus Methanophagaceae archaeon | reverse complement strand
GGCGCAGGAGCATAAGGGCAAGAAAATTGTGGATAACCCGTATTCGAAAGATAAGTTCGAGTATGACGAAGCGAATGACCAGTTTATATGCCCTAATGGTGACGTACTCGTCAGGAAGGGTGAATATATGGTTAAAGGTAAGTTACAGTACTCATATTCTGGTGCGAACTGCAGTGAATGCCCGTTTCAGGCAGAATGTGCCGGAAAAGGCAAAAAAAGGAAAATCACTAGCGATGACTATGAGGCGGAACGCAGGCGGATGGCTGCTAAGATGCAGTCAGAAGCGGGTAAAGAAGAGTACAAAAAGCGAAAGGCAACTGTTGAATGGCCGTTTGGGAATATCAAGTATAATATGAAGTTTTTTGAGTTCCTTACTCGGGGTATAGCGAATGTGCGTAATGAGTTTAATCTGGTGTGCACGGCACATAATATGAAGGTGATGTGGGCAAAATTATGTAGAATGGGGATTTCATTAAGTGAAATTGTCGGTTTGGTATCTGGTCAGGCAGCTAAGGTGGCTGCTAATTAGGGTTATTCGTTGTACTTCTCGTGAGGTTCTCGTACTTTGGGTCTTTGGTTGTTTGGTTATTTGTTTGTTGGTGGGTGTATTTTTTTGCCGCTATGGCTGTTATTTTTGTGGGACAGCCTCTAAACACATCAAAACAGAACTCATTGAAAAAGACTTACCAAAGCAAAACAACTATTAATTATCTTGAATGCAATTTATCTTATTACAAGGGGCAAGTGAGCGAAATTGGTAGTACCAGGATTAGGGATTTGTTTGGCAGTACTGGCATATACAGGAATTTATGAATTCCCAAGGACTGCATACCTGATAGCGGAAAAAGACTTGAGGGCCGAGTTCAGACGCTCGTATGAGATGCTATCTATACTTACTTTCGTGCTGGGCTCCGTACTGATCTGCAGTTTCGCATGGAGCGGTGGTGCGCTAGGCACAAGCCCGGAAGTAGGTGCTGCTACAATCTGGATAATCACCTTTTTTGCCAGTATTCTCACGTTTACCACTTCGTTTGCACGCGAAGCGGATAAAGGCACGCTTGGCGGCTTGAAGACACTGCCCTGCTCCCCTTTAGCGATCCTCACGGGTAAAATCATTTACGGGACTGTACTGCTGTTTGTCGTGGAATGTGTCTTAATCCCATTCTCAATTATCTTTTTAAACCTCGACCTGGGCGCAAGATTTCCGGCTCTTTTGCTCGTATGCCTATTAGGTGCGGTGGGACTCGCGTTTGCCGGCTCTTTTGTATCCGGGCTCGTGATGTTCTCAGAAGGCAAAACATTACTACTCTCGTTTCTGCTTATTCCTGTTTGTATTCCCGTACTTATGCCCGCTGTATCCGCGACCGAGAAGATCATCCGGGAATCGGGCATCGCAGAAGTATTGCCGGAATTGAAGCTGCTAACCGCATTCCTGTTTATGATAACCGCGGTAATGATCCTCACTTTTAAGTTCGTGCTTGAGGAGTAAACGTACCTTATCCTTTCGTTTTACTGTTCTGCGTGCCTTCTCAAAAGATATGCTACCGCCAACAATCCCGCCATTGCAACAATCGCTTCATATCCGGGTGGCGAAGGTGTTTCTGCGGGTACTGAAGGTGTAAACGTAGCCGTAGGTATTTCCGATAGCGTTGCCGAAACCGAAGACGTTTCATTTGCTTTTACCACTTCTGTGGACGTCCAGTTTTCATAGCCGGTCATTGTCAATCGTAACGAATGATTACCCGCAGAAACATTGGCAATACTTAACGGGCTAACGCCTTTGTAATCGTCGTCAAGGTATATTTCTGCTCCCGCAGGTGTGGAGACTACATCTAAATGGCCTACTTCTTGTGTTAATAGCGGAGTTGCAGGTGTCGGAGATGACACAGGAGTTGGTATCGCCGAAGGTGTAGCAGTTGGGGTAGATGATTCTCCGGGCGTTAAAATGCCTATACTATTGCGTTGGTCTTTTTCCACGCAGAATATGAGTTTAGAGCCGTTAGGGCACCACCCTAAATCCGAGAAGTAGCCTTCAAAGAGTGTTGTCCTTTCTTTGGGGTAGAGTTGCACTTTGTTGCTGCCGTTTGCGTCCATTACTCTGATAACACTATTACCTGCACCAGAACTACCTGTTGTGAATGCTATTTCGGTGCCGTTTCGACTCCATGTAGGATTGTTGTAGCTGTAAGCGCTAACATCTGTATAAGGCAGTGTTTTACTGCCATGTGTTTGTCCCGTAAGAGACGTGGGGTTACTCAAATCCGCATTTACTACCCAAATATCCCAGTTACCGGGTCTATCACGTTGAGACAGAAACAATATTTTCCTACTATCGGGGCTCCAGTTCGGGTCTTTATCATGGCGATAGTCAACAGAAGTAAGCAGAGGGCGATCTAATTGCCGTGTGTTGCCACCGTCAGAATCCATGATTCGGATACTCGGATTTGCAGTTGCATATGATACATACGCGATCCTCGTGCCATCTGGTCTCCACAGGGGCTTATAAATATTCCAACCGTATGTTAATTGTGTTTTGTTGCTACCATCGGCATCCATCACCCAGATATTATTGCTGTGCTCCTGTCCTCCTGCGGGATTTCGCATACTATACGCGATCTGCATGCCATCGGGACTCCAGGCAGGGTAGTAGCTACATTTGTCCATTGTTAACCGTGTTTTGTTGCTACCGTCTGAGTCCATCACCCCAATAGTATTGCTATATCCCGATCTGCCAGTCTGATCGTGGATAACGTAAGCGATCTGCGTGCCATCAGGACTCCATGCTATACCCGTTACTTTGATGTCCGGATCCGTTACCTTGAGGTCAGCATAAGTTGTTAACTGAGTCTTATTTTTGCCGTCTGCATCCATGACCCACATATCTGCTCTTTCGGTATCGTCCTGGATATAAGCGATCTGCGTGCTATTATGACTCCAAATCGGAGAATAAGCATTCGTGCCGTACCCGGCCATATGCCCGGCAATGTAATCAAACCCTTCGTTCGTTATAGTGGCGGATGCCAATCCAAAAGATGACAATACGATACATGCAAGACTCAAAATCACAAATACTCGCTTTAACATTGCTTTGTCCTTTCCCCCTTCTTTTTTTAGGCTTTTGTGTTCAGTACTATAATAGGTATAACTTTGTTATACTATTTAAAGTCATTTGAGTGTGCGGCTTTACACTTTAAGTCGCTTTTACGTTTGTCGAGTCCTAATAATAATTTGCTTACCATACATACTCCACCAAAAACCGATGTAGTTTCCTCATAAATCGTTATCCTGATGCATTTACACGGCAGGTATAAGATATTTTCGGATTACCAGGATTCTACGCAGACGTCTCGCATTATTCGGGCCGATTTTGCATTGGTAATATATTACCAATGTTATTTGTATTTATCAACAACTTTCCCAATAACCTTTCTTAGATGTCTCAGGTCCTTCTTTGGGATTCTTATCCGGGAATCCTTCTTTATTGCATGATAAAACTCATCTGTAACCGTTTCCGGTGCAAAATCTTTACTTACCTTCCCCCGATATGTCCATACTTGCTTCTTCTCCTTTTGATCCCATGTTACTTCGTAAATATATTCATGCCCTTTTATCTTCTTTACAATCTGAACCGTTTTTACCACCCACTACTATTGATAAAAAGTTACCAATATATGTGATTTTCAAAAACAAATTCGCTATAAAACGTTTCTGCTACTGTAGCCATCTTTTAAGGTCTTCGTTGAAAATAGAAAACGGTAATTTACGGTGTCATAGGAAACTACCCTGGATTTTAGAGTGAATAAGAGGGATTGAAAAGGAGACAGTAACTGTGAAGTTGATGATATGGGTGGGCTTGTTGGTATTCCTCGCAGGAATGGTGATTATGGGTGCGTATAGCATGTATCCGCTATTTAACACCGAGGTAGGAGATTATACAGTGCTATTTGGCATAAAACTCAGCATGGCTCTGATGTTCAGAAAGAAAGTTTGATGGTTGTGTGTGAATAGCGGGTTGATTCCGCTACTGGTAATGGGGCAACGCCAAACTCGTATACGTAAAATCCATACTTACGGTTCGTGAGGGGACGGAGATCGAAAGACCGCTTCCTACTCTACCGGTTGGTGCCGGATACCACCGCAAGAAATAAGCTACGCTACTTCTTCTCCTTCACATAAATCATATCCCCTTCTCTCAGCTTGCTGAGGAACGAAATAGTAGAATCCGAGAACTTCGAGAGAGAAAGGACGAGGTTAGCACCATCAAAAGGTTCGCCGGTAGGCCCATATGTATCGCTATCCGACAGTCTGATACCCATCAGCCCGCGGTTTGCCCGGGACATGTTCGTGACACCTAAAATACCCACATCAACTTTAGCTTCCGGTAAGTTCTCGGGCATGAGCGTCCCCGCTTCGTCGCCACTGCCTTGAAATAGCACCATCGCCCCTGGGACATTGAAATGCACCTTCAAATTTCCGATCGGACGGTGTATCAGCCCTGTAAGCTTCTTGAAATACCATATGGTCTTAGGTGCATCTTCATAAAATAAGTTCACCTCGAACACACCTGCCTCATCTACACCCACCGTCCTTACCGACCCTCTATCTATAATATCCATTGTCAATGCTGGCATCTGGTCCACGACAATTGCATCGTCACTATCATTCCCTTCCCGTACCTGCTCGATGTCTTGCAGCGCGAAAAACGCTTCCGCTTCCTTTTGCGTCTTCCCTACCACCATCATCCACTTCGGTTCTGTTATCGTATAAATAGTATCGCCCTTCTGTGCGTGATCTATCAATTCACCACCCTGTACTATTTCGGCAAACACATTGTGAGCCGGGTTGGGCAGTCTGCTATCCTTATATAAAAACACTTTCCCTTTCTCTACCCCGCTATTCCGTGCGGATAGATAATATCTCGACCGGTAATTGAGGCTTTCCACCGGCAAACTAAGCCCTTCTAAAGCTTTTGTCGCTACATAAGAATAGGCTAGGTCATCCACACTGAAAACACCTTTACTTACAAGAGAAAAGAAATGTTCGCTTGACATCGGTGCCTCGCGAAACAGTT
>QENJ01000123.1 GCA_013374505.1 Candidatus Methanophagaceae archaeon | reverse complement strand
GAGCCCGGCGATAAGAGTAAATGGCGAGCTTAAGGACTGCTCTTACGATGAAGCGATAAAGAAGGCGGCGGAGATACTGGCGGCATCACGGAGACCGCTCTTATATGGCTGGAGTTCTACGGTTTGTGAGGCGCAGAAAGTAGGAGTCGAGCTTGCAGAGGAGCTAGGTGCCGTTATCGATAACACCGCTTCGGTCTGTCATGGCCCTTCAGTGCTGGCGATTCAGGATGTTGGGCTGCCCTCATGTACGCTGGGAGAGGTGAAGAACCGTGCAGACCTCATTATATACTGGGGTGCGAACCCGGCAGAGGCGCATGCCAACCACATGAAGCGATACTCGTATGTCTCAAAGGGGTTTTGGACAGAAGAGGGCAAAAAGGCGAAGAAACTTGTCATTGTTGATGTACGGGCGACAAAGACGTCGAAGATGGCGGACGTATTCTTGCAATTAGAGCAGGGTAAAGATTATCTAGTGTTCTCTGCGTTAAGGGCTATTCTATATGGACATGAAGAGGTAGTACCGGACGAGGTAGGCGGCGTGTCGAAGAAGGACTTATTAGAGACCGCGGAGATGATGAAAGGAGCGAAGTTCGGGGCAACTTTCTTCGGGATGGGTGTAACGCACACAGGAGCAAGACAGAACAATATCGTGAATGCGATACAAATGACGCGAGCAGCACATACACACACCAAGTTTACTATAACGCCAATGCGAGGGCATTTCAACGTAGCAGGGATCAACCAGGTATGCACGTGGGAGACAGGATTCCCATTTGCCGTTGATTTAACTCGCGGTTACGCATGGTACAACCCTGGTGAACTATCGGCTACGGACCTTTTAATCAGGCAAGAGTGTGATTCT
Source organism: Candidatus Methanophagaceae archaeon (assembly GCA_013374505.1). Lineage (GTDB taxonomy): Archaea > Halobacteriota > Syntropharchaeia > Alkanophagales > Methanospirareceae > QENJ01. The sequence goes on along the minus strand of QENJ01000123.1, from coordinate 4,248 downwards.
GCATTGATAATCGCCTCGGATCCAGGAGCGCATTTCCCAGGTGAGTCAATAAAACACCTCGCTAAGATTCCGGTCATTCAAATAGACCCATTCCCAAATCCGACAACCGAATTTGCAGATGTCGTCTTTCCGGCTGCAGTAAGTGGCGTGGAAGCAGCGGGAAACGTCTACCGGATGGATAATATACCAATACGGCTGCGTAAGTTAATAGATTCAGAATATCCAGAAGATGAGGCGATATTGAAGCGAATACTGGACGAAGTACGTGCGATAAAAGAAAAGGAGGACAAGTAAAATGGCAGAACTTTTAATAAGGAACGGAGTGGTTTACGACCCTCTAAATGGCGTGAAGGGTGAGAAGAAGGACATTTGCATTCGTGACGGTAAAGTAGTTGAATCAGTAAAGAATCCGAAGGTGATAGACGCCGAGGGCAGAGTAGTGATGCCCGGAGGTGTGGACATTCATTCGCACATTGCAGGCGGTAAAGTGAATTCGGGCAGGCTGTTCCGACCAGAAGATGGCCGGAAAGGGTTAGAAGCAAAGACGAAAGTTTGCCGGATGCAATCTGGCTATTCTGTGCCGAATACGTTCGCTGTCGGCTATCGGTATGCGAAGATGGGCTATACGTTCGTGATGGAAGCGGCAATGCCACCTCTGGCTGCAAGACATACGCATGAAGAATTAGTAGACATTCCGATACTGGATAATGCGGCATTACCGCTCCTTGACAACAACTGGATGACAATGGAATATGTAAATGGTGGGGACATAGACCTGCTTGCTGCGTACGTTGCATGGATAATGAAAGCAACAAAGGGCTTCGGCGTGAAAATCGTGAATCCAGGCGGAACAGCGATGTGGGGCTGGGGAAAGAACTGTAGTTTGAATGATAACGTGCCTACGTTCGATGTTACACCGGCAGAGATAATAAAAGGTTTAGCAGAAGCGAATGAGAAGTTAGAGATGCCACATTCTATTCACGTGCATACGAACATGCTCGGTCATCCGGGGAACTTCGAGATAACAAAGGAGACTTATGACCTCGTGAAAGGGATAAAACCGGCGAAAGACCGGCAGGTTATGCACACTACACATACGCAGTTCCATTCTTACGGCGGCACGAACTGGGGCGATTTCGAGTCGAAGGCGGATGCAATTGCAGGTTATATAAACCAAAACGACCATGCGACCATAGACATCGGCTCGGTGATACTGGGCGACACAACGACAATGACCGCAGATGGCCCGATGGAATACAATTTGTATCAGATAACGGGCAGGAAATGGACGAACCACGATGTCGAGCTTGAGACGGGTTCGGGAATAACACCGTTTTTGTATTCCGGTAAATCACCCGTAAATACTATCCAGTGGGCAATAGGTATGGAATTAGCATTGCTGGTTGAAGACCCGTGGAAGATTGCGCTCACGACCGACCACCCAAATGCAGGACCGTTCATTGGCTATCCAATCCTTATTTCGATGCTGATGAGCCAGAAGAGGCGTGAAGAGTCGTCGGCTGATATGCACAAGGTAATATACGATAAGGCGCTGCTGCCTTCTATAGATCGTGAATACAGCCTATATGAGATAGCGATAATAACGAGGGGTATGACTGCGAAGGCGTTGGGATTGCACGAGCACGGTAAAGGCCATCTTGGCGTTGGTGCTGACGGTGACGTGGCGATTTATGATATGTCACCAGAAGAAAGGGATGCGGGTAAAATACAGAAAGCGTTCTTGAACACGAAATACACGATAAAAGGCGGACAAATAGTAGTAAAGGACGGCGAAGTAGTTGCGACACCAGATGGCAAGACGTATTTCGTGACGCCGGAATGTGACGATACGTTGACGGATGAGATGATGGTCAAGTTGAAGGATAAGTTCGATCATTACTACTCGGTGACCTTCAATAATTATCCGGTGCAGGACGATTACGTACCGAATCCATATGAGATAAAGACGCAAATGCGGGGCTAAAGAGGGAGGAAAGAAAAAAAATGCAGACGATAAAATTGAAAATAAAGGATAATGTTACGAGCGGAGTTGCAAAGATACCGGTTGAGGTGGAGTCGTTGACTCCGGATAAACTTGTCGGAAAGAGTGAAGCCGAGGTAAAGGCTGTTAAGGTCTGGTGGGGTAACAAGGAAGAGAATACGGGCGATCTGTTCGATGTGAGCGTAGAGGGGACTGCCGGTAGTGCAGACGAGGTGAAGATCGTGCTGGACGGTGATTTGTCGCGAGTGAAGCGGATAGGCGATGGTATGACCGCAGGCGAGATTGTGGCTAACAGTAACGTGGATATGCACTGCGGTGCGATGATGAGCGGCGGTAAAATCACGGTGAAGGGTAATGCCGATTGCTGGGCTGGTCGTGAGATGAAAGGCGGAGAGCTGGTTATAGATGGAGATGCTGCGGCTAACCTTTGTGCGATGTACCGGGGTGAAGATAAGGGTATGACCGGCGGAAAAGTTACGGTTGGCGGCAATGCCGATGAGTGTGTCGGGCAGTACATGGCTGGTGGCGAGATAGTGATAAAAGGGAATGCGAGAATGCTTGCCGGATTGAACATGAGCGGTGGTAAGATGGTTATCGGGGGCGATGCCGTTATGCCTGGTGCGGATATGACGAAGGGTGAGATAACTGTGAAGGGTACGGTGCAGGATATGATGCCTTCGTTTAAGCTGGAGGGTACGGAATCAATAGACGGTGCGGAATACAAGAAATACAGCGGCGATCTCGCAATGACTGCGAGGAAGGCTAAAGGTACACTGTACGTGAAGTGAGTTCGTGAGGGGGCATAGCCCCTCTTTTCATTTTTTGAAGATGCTTTTGCGTGCAAAAAAAAAACTACCACGATTTTTACGTGATTTTGCAGTTGCCCTTAAAATATATATAGGGTTAATGACATGATTATTTTATGGAAATAAATGTAAATCAACCCATATTAAATGAGCATCCGAGTGCAAAGGCACTATTTTCTCTATTAAAAGAGAACAGCGATAAACTGGCTTTAACGGAAGCAATAGTTTATCATAATTTCCCCTTAGTGCTTGTATAGCAGCGGGGTAAGAAACCACGATATTTTTGGGTTAGCAGAGAGGGGATAAAAGAGCCAATAGTGTCCTTAAGCCGGACCCATATATTGCTTTCTCGTGGAAATCTGTGCAATCTTGTGGTTAACTAAACCTCACAAGGTTTTTAGCGCCACAAATCGTGGCGGGTCCCAACTAGTTTCAGCCTTTTAGCGCGTTAACCCAATCAGGCTGCTCGGGTACATCTTCCGAGTTCAACATTGCCCGCCATATATCGTCCGTCAATCTATCGTCCATCGGCTGCTTGAATTCGTAATAGCTCAATACCGGACCGGCACCGACAACAATCTGCCCGTCTGGCTGTTTATAGGCGACTAAAACCAAATCCACGTTGCCAACTCCTTCTTCTAAGACCGTTTCCGTATTTGTATCAGTGTGAACATCCGCAACAATTGTCGTTTGTTTACCTTCGGTATCCACACCCGCAACTATCGCATCCAAATTCTCGCCAAAGGTGCGTATAAAATCATAGTCGGCTTCTGTTAAATCCTGATTCTCTAATTCTTTCGTGCTTATTTCTATTAGCCGATTTAAGATACTTTCGAGATTAATCAGCCGGTCCCGGTGTTTCTGTTCAAGTACATCCAGCTCGGCAAGCCCGTTCTCCGTCATCTCGGTTAAAGCAAGCAGCCGGGAATAGAACTCTGGCACAGGCTCAACATAACCGTGAACAGGTTTTGGTTGTAGTGGCATACCCTTTTCTAAGGGTGTATAACTCTGTTTAGCATACAAGATGGTATCATGCCGCAATTCGGTCCACGAAGCTAAAGCGGTCTGCAATTCCTTATCCTGCCAGGCTGTGGTCTGCATAAAAGTAGGGTAGCCCGCGGGATATTCTTTAAGAAGCGGCTTTAGCGTGTACAGCCACGACCAGTACAGATTCCTATTCCAGTCAGTAACGTTAAACTGGTCGAATTCATGCTTCAATGAATCCAATTGTTGCTGGTAACTGGTATTCTTACCTGCATATTCCGTATCTCCTTCTTCTTTCATTAGCTCTTCCGCCCTTTCCGAGCCTAATACAGCCATCACGTCCAGCCCGCGTGGGAAACATCTTGCTGGCCCTGCATCTGTGTAACAGCACGTAAAAGCGTCTTCGCAGTTCGTTCCTGTATACATTCCAACCGCAGGCGAGACCAATTGCTGGAA
>QENJ01000301.1 GCA_013374505.1 Candidatus Methanophagaceae archaeon | reverse complement strand
AAAAAGTTTGTCATAAAGCAACATTTACCAAGTTTTGTGCCTTTATTCCCTTCGCTTCATCCACCACAACCACAGGTACTGTATCTTCCTTCTCATAACCCTTCTGCCACCACCCAACCCGGTATCTCATAATCTCGCTGCAATGTAGATGTGAAGTGATCCATAACTCGTAATTGGCACGATATATTTTTCTAGATCGCTTTAATCGTCAATATTAGGGGGCAGACTCCCTGACCGGATAGTATGACCGAGAAGTACTGTGTCTTCCCACTTTCACCACTATTTTTGGAGCGTGCACGTCACGGTTTTTAACGCCATAAAACCGCTTCCGCTGCTTTCTTTACCGCATCTCGGTATTTACCGGGTGTATAAACGCCAAGTTTACATTTTTCCCAGAATACTCGGCTGAGCATTGATATGAGTTCAGAAACTTCTCGCAGGCTTCTTGTACTTTGCTCATCGCGTATAAGCACACGCGCATCGCTTTCTTTTAACGATTCTTCTTTGGCGCCCTGGAAGTCTATTATAACATATTTATCATCTATGCCTGCTTTTATGCTTATTTCATGCTCTAATTCCTTAACCCTGTCTTCTGTATCCAACTCCTCTACCACGTGTGCCTCTAATACATTTATGCCCGTATATACTGCGCGTTTGAACAACCTCCGCTCGTTTATGCGTGCCATCATCTCCTTTGGATAACCTTCTGCCGATCTCAACGTAACATCCAGCTCGAAATCGTCCATTTCACGTAACGCGAGTGCATATTCCAGCGCTGAAGTTTTCGTGTTGATGTAATGCTCAACCGCTCGTGCAAACATCAGCCGTGCTATCCTGCTCGTGTGGTGTCTATAAACCGTGGGATACATGAGGAATCGCGAAAAGAGCAGATATTCCGCGGGTAGTATCCCTTTCTCTGTTATTACAAGCTGTCCCTCGAAGAAGTCCAGACCTTGAATGAGTCTCATATTGTCAAGCACACCGTAAGCTACACCCGTGTAATACGAATCGCGGACTAAATAATCCATCTTGTCCACGTCTATCTCGCCATTCAATATTTTCGCGAAATCCTTACCCCTACCCTCGCCAGTATTTTTTATGTATCCCATAATTTTACGCCTATCCAGACAGTAATCTTCCAGGACTTCTGCGATATGTAACGACCTGTCTTCGGCATCGCTACGCTCGAGTTCATGCACGAATAACATCTCTTCAATATCTTCGTGGGTTTTTCCCGTGAACGTTCGGATTAACGGCTCGGTAACATGTGAATAGGGTCCATGTCCGATGTCGTGAATGAGCGAAGCAACTCGCAGCTCTGTCTCTTCTTCTTTCGCTACCGCCAGCTTGTCTAACAGGACATTCATCAGGTGATAGGTACCAAGAGAATGTTCAAACCGAGTGTGATTCGCACCGGGGTAAACGAGGTAAGAGAACCCAAGCTGCCTTATCCTCCGCAATCGCTGCAGCTCCACGGTCTCTAATATGGCAATTGCGAGGTCGTCTATTTCTATGTAGCCGTGTATGGGGTCTCTTATTACTTTGTGCATCTAACTATCTTTAAAGGGTTTAGACAAAAAAACATTTTTGGCATTTGTATAGCAAGATTAAAAAACCACGAGATTTCACTAGATTAACACAAGATTTTTTGGTTAACAGGGGACGAAAGGGCAATAGAGTGCTTAAGTCAGACCCATAATATCATTTTCTCGTGAAAATCTGTGTAATCTTGTGGTTTGCTAAATAATTGCTTTGTTTTTTCACTACGTAACCACAACATCCCCTATCTCGCGTTCGTGCATATCATACATATACGCCATAGTACCGCGGATAATCCGACTTAGCACATAAATCAAAACCGCACCATACACAACACACAGAATGAGGAACAAAGACAGTATATGCCGCCATTCTCCTCTCAGTTCCTTCAGATCCTTTTCGGTATCTCCTGCCATAAGCGGCTCACCCGCGAACCGGTAGTTCTTAGATGCCGCCTCCAGGTATCCCTCCGCCGTTTTATAGCTCCCGGAAGCAGTATCGTAGTTATACGGATTTGAAAGCAGATATGTCTCCCAGAGCCGATAGAAGTCGTTCTCATTGCTATCTAATATGATATTCTCAGCACGAATACGAAGGTCTGTTGCCCCACTCACCAGTTCATCATGCTTATCCATCATCCGAGTCTCCTCATAGACACAGTCCAACCGCTTTTCCTTGTCATTGAGCAGCCCATATAACGTAGCGGCATATTGGTATGACAATGCGGATTCAAGCACGTTCTCTTCCTCGTTTAACTTGCTTATATCATTCGTGGGCATTGCATGCTCTACTGCTTTCTTTATGTCCCAACCACGTAATTCCAGCATTTTCGCTTCATCTGTCAACACCTCGTTTGTTGTCTTGTCCGCACCTATTGCTATTCCTTTTGCATATCCTGACATCTCCCGGTTATTCAGCTCAGAATTCACGCCCATCCTGGATGTTGATACCCAGGCAGTCCAGGAATTCTCCACCGCTTTTCCATAGTTTCCTGTTTCACAGTACACTACACTATCGTTTAGCGCAGCTAGCAGCGATAAAGAGCCTTTAACCAAAACCGGTATCTTTTGCCAGTCCTCCTCTCCTATCTCGCTTTGTTCTACCGTTTCCAGCAGCTCTATACCATTTACTATGATGTTTTTTGATGACGGATAGCGCATGCGCAATGTGCTATTTTTAAACGACTCTAAACGCTGTGTCATCTCTTTGATATTCATAGGCACGATCTTTGCCTGTATATCTATCCGTTTTGCGCTTATCTCACGGGCACTCAGGTAATACTTCCAGGAATAGTGCTTTGGCACTGCTTCCAACCCCGGTTCGATCCTGAGCGTAACGTCCATGGTTTCGCCAGGTGGGATGTCCATGAAATCGCGCTCTTCTTTTAGCCAACTTCGGTATTCGTCACTGGACGAGAACCGTAAATGCTCTACTGGTTTATAACCGTAAAGCTCGGTTAATGTCAGGGTCAGTTTTTTCGTATCATAGTCTCGCTCCTTCAGCTCTAAAGAATTGAAATCAATAGCGAGAGGTGCAGATGAGAAATAGGAAGAGGCGGAGGAGATGGAGAAATCAACAGGCCATAAAATCTTTATGGTTATTAGTGCAGTATCATGTCCTGCTGTCCCGGCATCTATACGCAGTTTTCCCTGATACGTTCCTTCTGGTGTGTCGTCAGGTATAGTGATATGAACATTGATTTTTTTTGCCCCTTCAGAAACCCCCGACGAAGGAGGTCTTATGATGATCCCGCTACCAGGTTGCTCAGAAACGCTACTGCTAAAATGTAGAGAGTCGTCACCTATATTTCTCACGATTAAAACAATATTTTCATTATATCTTGGCACAGTACCTTTTGGCTTATCGAATTTTAGTTCAAGCCTTTCGTCATCAAGCCGGCCAAGCTTCGGCGGTCTCATTATACGTGCTTCAAGTGTTATCGTAACTGTGTTCGCATTGCTGCCTGTAATGACAAATTTCCAGGTATATTTGTTATCGCGTCTCGTGTAGTCCGGTGAACCCGGAGTTAGCGTAAATGTAATATCAACCTGATTATTTTCTGAGACCGTACCCGTATTTCGACTCGGTTTAACCCAACCATTTCCACTTTTCTGTTCTACATATAGATTAACGGGTTTATACCCTAAATCCTCACTGATCGTAATTGTTTCCTGTACACTAGGAACATCACTGCCAACAGTTTCGAAATTGATTGAGCTTGAAGGCGATACAGAGAGCTTGGCACCGTATGTCACCGTTACTGTGATGGTAGTGACCAACTTTCCGTCTGCTTTTACATTGAGGTAATGTGGTCTTTCTTCCGTATTTGATTGTGCCTTAATAGTAATAGATTGTTGTCCCCCGGGAGCAAGATCAAAAAAAGGAGAGCTTGGTGTGACTCCTCCATCACTATCTATAGTCACTCTGGTGCTATTTCCATGATTTGTGATTCTTATCTGCTCGGTATATGGACTGCCATAAGGCTTATCGAACAACATGTCTATCCGATCTGGTGTTACTTCGAGAGACCCTTGCGCGCTTGCACATGCTATCCCTAAGACGGAACAGAGGATTGCTAAGGTACTAAAAACAATAACCTTAAACAATAAGCTCTTCACCAAGTCGTGTGTCATCCAGTTCCTCACCCCATCTTCTAAAGTCCAGCCATATTATACCGGTAAAAGAGAAATGATAAGAAGATAAATTACAATCTTTTTTGTAGTTGTAATCATCAAACTCTTATAGGTGTCATCTATTGCAGGTCTAAGCTCTTTTACATTTCCCAGTTCCTTATCACTGTGTTTCTCATATAACTTCTCCGCGTTCTCGAATGAATCCCTTGCCTTTAATATATCCATGAATGCCGCGCCGAATAATACCGAAGGTGGGTCTCTTGCAGTGGCATGATGCTCCCTCGAGGCTGTTATATGTTCCTATGCCCGATCCATATCCCGTTTATACCTCCTTTCATCCCGTATCGCCTCGAACTCCATCCGGCTTGCGTCACTGGGCATATCGCCTTTGTCGTATGACTCTGAACTTATATGCTCATATTCGATCCTCACCTTTGTCTCTTCTGTATTGGTAGCTAGGTCCTCGAAGAATTTGCCCTCTCTTATGTAGAACCGCTTAAGCGCACGCTCGGCAAGCACGGGAATACCGTTTCTTTCCGCTATGTCGTATTTTTTTAGCGTGTTTATGGATGTGCCTATCGTATCTGCCCTCTTCAGTGCTTCTTCATGGTCTCCGGGGTGTTGACTTTTGGTTAATGTCGTCATCTTCTCCAACTCGTCAACAATAGAGAGGTAGATATTTACCCAGTCCCTTGTAGTTGTGGTAACTTCCGCACCTTTCATACCTTGAATCACTGCTTGTACTCCTGCCTTTGCAAGTGCTAGCTCGCCATAGTCCTCAAATAATTCTGTTTTGTCCGGCGATATTATCTCCTCAAGCAGATTCCGCTTCAACGTATCAGACCCCGCTGCGGGCGTCAAAAGCACCAGGATGTTGATTATGATTAGTGTTAATGCAATCAAATTTCGCGTATTCATCAGTGTATTAAATAGCAGCGTGCAATAAAAATGAGGTGTCTAACAAAGGAAAAACGCGAT
>QENJ01000122.1 GCA_013374505.1 Candidatus Methanophagaceae archaeon | reverse complement strand
CTTCACGTCTTAGTTGGAAGTCGCCGAAACAAAAATTACTGATGTGTGAATATATTTTATCGCTATTCCAAACTTTTATTTATGATAGATGCAAATATAGTGTAAATAACTGTAAGCCTTAAATAGCGTATTCTTAACTATATATAAACATGAAAACAAAAGATACTGTGCTAAAAATGTGTTGTAGAACCGAAAGGCATAAGCGCGCGGAAAGCGGAGAGATCCCTTATCACTTATTTTTGGGGATGGGATTAGCTGTTGTACTACTGTTTGCCGGGATTGGTATAGTAGGTGCAACCGCCGATTACTATGTCGCTACCTGGGGTAGCGACGACAAAAAGGGGACTTCAGTTGATGAGCCATGGGAACATCCATCTTATGCGGCACAACAAGCACAAGCAGGTGATACGATTTATCTCATTGATGGAACGTGGTATGATGAGCATATAGTTTTCGCTAATTCGGGAAATGATACACATCCAATTACAATAACCGCTTACAACGGAACGCCAACATTAGACGGAGTTGATAAAACAGGGATCGGGATTGAAAGTTCATATCACTCTTACATCGATATAACTGGGCGGCTCTTTATAAAAAATTATTATCACGGTATATATATTACGCATAGTACAGGTATGAATATTAATGAGATAACAATAACATCTCTTGGTTATGCGGGTATACATTTTCATGGAAGCAACAGCTATATAACCATAAATGGTACAGAGATTACTCATACGGGACATGCGGCTATTTGGGCACAGGTTCCTAATCCGGAAAGTCTTATTCAACACCTCACAATTACAAATAACATATTTGATGACAACAATCACGCTTCTATCAATATCCATAATAACAACCATGATGTCTTGATAGAGAATAACGTAATTTCTAATGCTGGTGGTGGTGCCGGTATAGGCATTCATAATTACAACATGAAAAACATAACTGTAAGAAATAACACACTGGAAAGCTGTTGGAGAGGAATGTGGCTTATTGGCATAGAAGATTGCTTAGTTGAAGGCAATACAATCTCAAATAGTTATTCTCACTATGGAATTTTTCTTTACACTTATAGTGAGCCCCTTAGTTGGATAAGGAATGTTACAATAAGAAATAATATAGTTCGTAATTCAGAAGCCTATGACATATACCTTGCGACGTACAAAGCTGGAGTAGAAGTATCAGATATAGTTTTTGAAAATAACTCGATCAAAGAGCCCTCTTGTTTTGAGGGTCCGAATATTCTGGACATTACGATAAGAAATATTCCTGATGCTACAAGAACATTAATGATAGACAATGCGGTTTCCAACTTGCAAATTGAATTTGACAATGACAAAACATTTAAGCTGAACGAAGACGCTGGGGGACATACAAGTGCGACTTTAACGGGGGTAGGAACTTATATAATAGAAGTTGAAGGTACTGCGCCTGACACAACAACACCAACAACGAACGCAACCATCATCCCGGCTCCAAACAACGAAGGCTGGAACCACGTCACTCCAGTAGTAGTAACATCCTTTCGCAGTGATAGCAGTGGTTCTGGCATTAGCCATACTAATTACTCTAAGATGTCGGAGACGGGACCGTGGACGACCGTAGATACCGCTACAGCCACAGGTCCAGATGCCGAAAATGTAGCAGCTATAAGCGAAAGCGGATTTAACGTAACAGTATCAGACGAAGGTACTACGCAGATATGGTATTACTCAGTGGACAACGATTCCAATGTTGAACATGTTAAAGACGTAACAGTGAAGATAGACACTACAGCCAGCGGGATTATAGCGGGCATAGTTACAAACACTACTGGAGCACTGATACAAGGAGCAACAGTAACTGTTGAAGGCACACTAAAAACTGCTGAAACAGACGCAACCGGAGTTTATACTTTAACAGATGTGCCTATAAACACATATACTGTTACCTGTACAGCACCCGACTACCAAGATTCTTATCACTCTAATATAGCGGTCAGTGAAGGTGTAACCACACAAGTCATTTTTGCCTTAATATCTTCTACTATAACACCACTCGGGGATTTAGCTGGCGAATGGCGTTTTGAGGAAGGAACAGAAGGAATAGCGGTGGATTCATCAGGAAACGAAAACAACGGCATAATCCACGGCAGCGCAAACTGGACAGCGGGGAAGATAAGTTCCGCACTTGAGTTTGATGGCTTGGATGATTATGTTATGATACCGAACTCGCCAACGTTAAATCCTGCTGAAGAAATCACTTTATTAGCATGGGTCAATCCTGGTGTCATCCCGCAAGACGGCTGGAATAAGATAATTGCTAAGCCATACACAAACAGTTCATCGCCCTGGCAACAATACGCTCTCACACTACACGACAACCAATTTGTTTTTGAATTGAACACAGAAGGCACAAAAGATGCGATAGCCAGCACAGAAACCTTAGAGCCAAACACATGGTATCACGTAACAGGGACTTATGACGGTTCAGAGATGCGGATTTATGTTAATGCTGCGTTGAACGGTACGCTACCGAAATCAGGCGCTATTGCTGCGTATCCGACAGACGTGCACATAGGTGCGGGGATTTACTCAGATGCAGAAACAGAATATATAAATGGGACAGTAGATGAGGTCAAGATATACAGCCGGGCGTTGTGTGCAGAAGAGATAAACGCGGATTACGAAGAAGGGTTGACCGGTGCTGCAAACACACTCTCCGGCACCATCACCAGCTTGAACTCAACAGGACTAGTAGATGCAACTGTTACGTTGGCTACTATGGATGGAGACGTGATAAACACAACACTGACCGATAACACAGGTAACTACGAATTTGCAGATGTTGCACCTGGCGATTACAACATAACCGCAACGAAACCCAGATTCTGGTATAACTTCACTGTTATTACCGTAAATGCCAGTGTGCCAACAACCGCAGACATATTGCTCAGCATGAAAGGCGACTTCAACATTAACGGCGATCAGGCAGATGCCGGCGACTTAGTAATGATGGAAGATGCAAAGGATGCAGGAACATCTGACGTGACATACGACCTGAACGGTGATGGCAACCTGGCAGATGCAGACGACTTGACACTGCTGAAAAATGTATCCGTGGGTGAGGCGGTGCTGGAGTAGGTGGGTGAGAGGACGTTTTTTTTCCATACTTATAGTAACGATTCTTTAGGTGCAAGTAAGTTTATATATCCTGAAGTGCTATAATGAAATTAAAAGAAGTGATAAAACGAATAGAAAAGGATGGGTGGTATTTAGTGAGAACAAGGGGTAGTCATAGATAATACAGGCATTCCACCAAGAAGGGGTTGGTTACGATTTCAGGGCACTTAAGCGATAATATTGCCAAAGGGACTTTGAGTAGCGTACTAAAACAAGCAGGTTTAAAGGAAGTGGAGAGAAATGCCTGAATACACTATTATTATAGAAAAAGCAGAAGGCAATTACTCTGCTTATTGCCCTGATCTACCGGGGTGTATTGCTACGGGTTCTACGATAAAAGAAACGATTATGATGATGAGAGTGGCACTAGCACTCCATATTGAAGAGCTAAAAGAAGAAGAACTAACTATTCCTGAGCCTTTTACTAAAGCAGTATCAATTGAGGTGGCAGTATAGTCATATATCAGAATAACTTTCTTTTGGCAAGAGAATGAAGAAAAAAAGTAAACATGAACCGCCGATATATTACCGTTACACCGTGCAGAAACGAAGAAAAGAATTTGCCTAATCTTGTGCAGTCTATGACAGCGCAGACATTAAGACCAGCTTTGTGGTGATTGTGGATGACGGGAGCACGGATAAAACAGCGAGAAGACGGCACGAAACTCCATTAAACTGCTTATAAATAATAATATGTCGTGTGTTGCCAGCGGATACGGAAGGCACACTCTCCGGCACCGTCACCAGTCCTGACTCAGCAGGAATACCCGGCGCAACCGTTACACTAGCTACTATTGAAGGAACCGTAATGAACAAAAACCGACTATTCCGGCAACTACGAATTCACAGATGTTTCTCCCAGCTTTTACAACCTAACCGCCACGAGACACGGCTACTGGCCCGACTCCGACCCGGTCACAGTAACTACCGAAGAGCCAAAAACCGCGGACATATCGCTCTGCCAAAAAGGCGACTTCAACACAAATAGTGAACCCGTGGACGCGGGCGACTTAGCAATGATGGCGGATGCAACAGTAAACGTAACCCTACGGGACTGGACATACGACCTGGACGGTGATGGCAACCCGGCAGATGAAGACGACTTGAGATTGCTGAAAAATGTATCCGTGGGTGAGGTAGAGCTGGTGTAGGTGGTTGAGGGGTCGTTTTTTTCCCTCTCCCCATGCTCTCAGATTGAGTGGCGGGTCTAAAGTAAATATGAACCGCCGATATATTACCGTTACACCGTGCAGAAACGAAGAAAAGAATTTGCCTAATCTTGTGCAGTCTATGACAGCGCAGACATTAAGACCAGCTTTGTGGTGATTGTGGATGACGGGAGCACGGATAAAACAGCGAGAAGACGGCACGAAACTCCATTAAACTGCTTATAAATAATAATATGTCGTGTGTTGCCAGCGGATACGGAAGGCACACTCTCCGGCACCGTCACCAGTCCTGACTCAGCAGGAATACCCGGCGCAACCGTTACACTAGCTACTATTGAAGGAACCGTAATGAACAAAAACCGACTATTCCGGCAACTACGAATTCACAGATGTTTCTCCCAGCTTTTACAACCTAACCGCCACGAGACACGGCTACTGGCCCGACTCCGACCCGGTCACAGTAACTACCGAAGAGCCAAAAACCGCGGACATATCGCTCTGCCAAAAAGGCGACTTCAACACAAATAGTGAACCCGTGGACGCGGGCGACTTAGCAATGATGGCGGATGCAACAGTAAACGTAACCCTACGGGACTGGACATACGACCTGGACGGTGATGGCAACCCGGCAGATGAAGACGACTTGAGATTGCTGAAAAATGTATCCGTGGGTGAGGTAGAGCTGGTGTAGGTGGTTGAGGGGTCGTTTTTTTCCCTCTCCCCATGCTCTCAGATTGAGTGGCGGGTCTAAAGTAAATCCCCGTGCTGAAACCGAAAGTAACCACAAGATTGAACATAAGCCCTTTCCGGGCTTGTGGAGACATGG
>QENJ01000300.1 GCA_013374505.1 Candidatus Methanophagaceae archaeon | reverse complement strand
GCTTTGATAAGAGACGCGATAAGGCACACGATTCCGTTGAAGTACGGAGACGTAACGGACATATCGCCAGACGTGAAGCTAACGTTGTACAATGCAGGGCACATACTGGGCTCTTCGATTGTGTATTTCCATGTAGGTAATGGGCTTCATAATATTGCATTTACAGGCGATATAAAGTATGAACGAACTTTTCTATTCGACCCTGCGTTCAATGGGTTCCCGCGACTGGAAACGCCGGTTATGGAATCTACATACGGCGGTATGAACGATATGCAACCGTCACGGCGCGAGGCTGAGAAGAACCTGAAGGACGCAATAGTAAAGACGATGGAAAAAGGTGGTAAAGTAATAATACCTGCTTTTGCTGTTGGGCGTTCGCAAGAAGTGATGATCGCGTTAGAAGGACTGCAACTGGAGGTGCCGGTATATTTGGATGGCATGATTTGGGAAGCAACTTCTATCCATACCGCGTACCCTGAGTATCTGAACAAGAATCTGAAGAATTCAATATTTCAGGGTGAGAATCCGTTTCTATCCGATATTTTTGTGCAAGTGGACGATGTAGAGATGAGGCGGGGGATATTAGACAATGATGAGCCGTCAATCATACTCGCAACTTCCGGTATGCTTAATGGCGGTCCTGTGTTAGAATACTTGAAAGGGCTGGCAGGTGATGAAAGGAACACGCTTATCTTTGTTGGCTATCAGGCAGAAGGAACACTTGGTAGAAGGATACAGAAGGGCTGGAATGAGATTCAGCTTGCTGACGAGGGCAAGATAAAGAACATAAAGATGAAGATGGATATAAATACAATAGATGGTTTTTCCGGGCATTCCGACCGTAATCAATTGGTAGAGTTTGTACGAGGCATAAAACCGTTGCCTTCAAAGGTGATATGCATGCACGGCGAGAGCAACAAATGTCTGGCATTGGCGAGTGGGCTACACAAGAAGTTTAACATAGAGACGGTAGCACCTCATAATTTGGAGACAATAAGGTTAGTTTGAAAATAGAATAAGATTTATATGAAAATAAGTGCTAGGAAGGGAATATTATGACAAGCCTAAGAGAAAGAATAGATAGTATAGGCATAGGGAAGCGGATACGGCTGGAACGGATAGTGGATAGGAATAGCGGTAGAAGCGTGGTTGTACCTATGGATCATGGTGTGACAGTGGGCCCAATATACGGGTTGACGGACATGAAGCAAGCGGTGAATGCAATAGCCGAAGGAGGTGCAAATGCGGTTCTCGTGCATAAGGGCATAGTGATAGCAGGGCATCGAGGGTATGGTAAAGACATAGGGCTAATACTTCACCTCTCTGCGAGTACTATGTTAGGGCCGGATCCATTAGACAAGGTTATGGTCGCTACGGTGGAAGAGGCGATAAAAATGGGTGCAGATGCGGTATCAATGCACGTGAACGTGGGTGCCGAGACAGAAGCAGGGATGCTTGAGGCGCTTGGCGAGACTGCAATGGTGTGCGAAGAGTGGGGCATGCCTTTGCTGGCAATGATGTATCCCCGCGGTGAGAAGGTGAAGAGTGAGCATGATGTGGAAATGGTGAAGCACGTAGCACGAGTGGGCGCAGAACTCGGTGCGGACGTCATAAAAACAAATTATACTGGTGATCCCAATACTTTTAAGGATGTCATAGACAGTTGCCCGGTACCTGTGATAATAGCTGGCGGTCCGAAAACGGATACGGATGAGGATGTGTTGACGATGGTGGAAGATGCAATATCCGTAGGTGCTGCAGGTGTATCAATAGGCCGAAATGTGTTTCAGCATAAAAACCCGAAAGACATGACCATTGCAATAAGCAAGGTGGTGCATGAGGGTGTTTCGGCGAAAGAGGCGATGGCTGAGTTAAAGTAAGGAACTAAAGGTAATAGCGAATAGGAAGAATTCAAAGGGTATTATAATAATCCACATGCTTTTGCGCAGATACTACTTATTCAACCGAATACCCAAGTGTATCACACAACTCTCTTCGCTCCTGCTTCTCCTCCTCTGACTCTATTCTGGTCGCGGACGTGCCATCAACTGCCCCAATCACGGCCCGGCCAAGTTCGGTCTCGGCAACAATAACGTCCAGAGGATTCGCAGAAGCCACATAAATATTTGCAACTGCTGGATGCGACTTCAACACACTCAACACATTTATAGGAAACGCATTATCCATAATAATAATAAAAGAGTGAGAAGCCCCGATTCTGAGGCAGTTCTCACTTGCCAACTCTTTCAGCCGTTCGTCATTCCCTGTAACTCGCGTCAATCTCGGCACCGCTTCGTTCATTGCAATTGCGCATTTTATCCCCGGTGTCGCAGTCAAAAGCGACTTGAAGATGTCATCGCAGGCAAATATGGTGAAATTACCTTGCCCTATTATCACCTGCTTCTCTTCGGGATTCTCTACCCTCACGCGCTTGACTAATACAGGTACTGCCCCTTTAGCCTCTGAGTTTACCATTACATACGTTTATTCTGAATGTTGTTTCTACGCATCTACCATGCTCAGTGCGCCTTTTTCACAGACATCCACACAGGTCTCGCAGTCTGTACACTCCTCTGCGTTGACAACCGCATGTTTGTCGTCCCCTTCGCCTTCTAGAGTTATGCACTCCACTGAACACTCCTCTACGCAATCTCCACATCCATCACATTTTCCTATATCTACTACTGCTGGCATTTTTTTATCACCTTTTTGTACCATCTCTCTTTTTTCATCGCATATAAAGATTGCTATTTTTTATTGCTAGTGAGGGTATTAGAAAATATATCGCTCACATGAAAAAACAAATTTTTGACTATTCGTTAACTATTTATGTGATAAAAGACAATATATGTCTATGGATGATAGACTAAGGAAGTGCCCAGAATGCGAGTCCACGAATATAATACGAGATCCACGGCATGCAGAACTTTACTGCGCTGATTGTGGAATGGTAATAGCAGAGAATCTCGTGGACTTAGGACCCGAGTGGCGCTCGTATAACGAAGAACAAGCTAATAAGATAAGGACAGGTCCACCCATGAGTTATAGGACACATAATAAAGGGTTGAGCACACCAACACCTAAGGTGCTCCTACGTACAAAAAGGTTACGTGGGATAATAAGTATGGATGGTAACGAAAAGTCACTTTCCTTCGCACTTGGTGAGATTGATAGAATGGCATCTGCACTTAAGCTGCCGAATGATATAAAAGAGGCTACTTCGGTCTTATACAGAAAAGCGGCGAAGCGCAATTTGATTAAAGGACGGAGCATCGAGGAGTTAGTCTCAGCGATGCTGTACATCACTTGCAGACAATATGGGATTCCACGAACATTGAAAGAGATTACCGCGGTATCGCGAATGCCGTTGAGGAAAATACGGAGAACCTATATATTCCTATTGAAGAAATTAGAGATAAAACTTGCTCCGGCTGACCCTGCGCGCTACATACCGCGTTACTGCTCCAAGCTGGGATTAAATGATGCGATACGGGAAAGAGCGATAGAAATATTGAAACGTGATGAGGGGACGGGAACAGCCAGGGGGTGGGCACCAACGGGCACAGCCGCTGCGGCTATATATCTCGCTACTGTTTTAAATGACGAATCGGTGGCGGAGAAAGAACTAGCCAAGGTTGCAGGTACAACTCCGATTACAATTCGAAATAGGTACAACGAGTTGGAGAAGAGGTTAAAATTAAGTGCCAATGTCCTTTCATCATCATCACCTTTGCCTAAGAAAGCATCTTTAGTGGTGTGATTTGACTAATTTGGGACGAAGTATGTTTAACCAGGATCAGGAGAAAGAGCGAGTATTGAACTGCAAAATAATTACAGGGAAAGTGAGGGTATCAAACGTGACGGAGTTCCTTTCTCTATTGAAAAGTATTGCGCATAAGTACGCTGTGACAATACAGGCTATGGATGCCGAACTGATAGCAGGCGAGGCACACATAAAATCGGCGGTGATAAAGGCAATACGTGCTGTGGCGAGTAAAAGGAACATAACAAACGATTTGGGTCTGGAGATACTTCTGTATGCAGCAGGGAAAAGGCAGATAGAAAGAGCATTTGCGATGGGTGTCACAGAAGGCGAGAATAAAGTTGCGCTCGTTATCGTTGATGCTACTGCGGAGAAAGATCTGGCGGTTGTCGTAGATGAAGTAAAGAGGGAGACGAAGCTAGAAGAAGCACCTATACGTGAACTGGACTACATTGAGGCTAAAAAAGAGAAGTTGGAGAAGTTTTTCAATATTACCGATGCGGAGATAAATGCCGTGGGCGAGAAGAAGTTAAAGATGCTTGTGTTAGAGCGAGTTGCACTTTTAGATGTGCTGAAATAATGTGCCGAGCACGCCTTGTCAACCCACGTAATCACACCAGAAAGTGTCCAGTAAAGTGAATTCGAGACAAGAGGGGTTAGACAAGACGTGACAGGCAAAAATAAGTTATAAAGGAAAAACAAAAGAGATAAAACAATAGGGGTATCAAAATGGAAGAAGAAATAGAACTTATATTATAAAAATCTATTGGTGGTGCCCATCGCACGTCGGTGCCCCCGATTATCTTTACTCTCGTCTCGCTCTCGGCAAAAAGTGCAACGGGGATGAGACACTGCAGTAGTAACGTTATGCTGCCCGCGGTGCCTATGTTTATCTCACCTTCAAATCCTTTTAACTCCGCGGGTATGATAGTTAACCTTGCGGAACCCAATTTCAGACCGTCGGTCTCACCGCCTGATAATCGCTCTACCGCTTTCGCCGCCTGCAAATGTTGTGCAGAAAGCCCTGGCTTTGGCCGGTTCGCTCGTATATTCGTTATCTCCACTCCTTCTCCCGTCACCGCGGCGAGTGCAACCGCAGGGAAACGAGAATAGCGCCTTTGTATCACATGGACGGGTTTGATTTCTATCATCACTTGTTAATACAGTACCCGTTCTTCGCTTCTATACCTGGCAAACCCACTTTTAGTGCGGTTTTAGTCCATTACGCTTTTGGTTATCATCCTACGGGTCATTAAAACTCGCTTTACTTAGTTATCACTTCACAACCATCCTTCTTTATAATTACCGTATGCTCAGCTTGCGAGACCATCCCCTTCTCTTCTTCTCGTAATACGGGATAATCCCTCAGAATACCTGCAGTTTCTACCGTTCTTAGTGCCAGCTCAAGCCTTTCTCGTGGCAGCCAGCGTTTGGCAAACGGTAAC
>QENJ01000299.1 GCA_013374505.1 Candidatus Methanophagaceae archaeon | reverse complement strand
AATTGCAAATGCTGTTCATACATTCGGATTATATAGAATACGAAGCAAAAGAGAAGACGAGGGTTGCGGAAGAGCTAGAAACGGTAAGCGAGCGTGTAGAAGAAGCTTTAGTCGTTTTCATCGCCGTGGAGCGCGAAGACGAGCAGAACGTGGATTATGTGGTGGCGAAAGCCGCGGAAGAAACTATTTCTATCTTCAATAAGGTCGGTGCGGAAAGAATCGTTCTGTATCCGTATGCGCATTTGAGTTCTGAACTGGCTTCGCCTGCTAAGAGCGTGGAGATACTGCGAGCACTGCATGATAATTTGCATGCGCAGGGTATGGAAGTGAAGAAGGCACCTTTTGGGTGGTATAAAGCGTTCACGCTGCGATGCAAGGGGCATCCACTGTCCGAGCTATCGCGCAAGATAACGGTTCTTGAGGGTGCAGAAGTCGGCGAAGTAAAAGAAGTAGAAGCGAAATCAAAAGCGTTAGAAGCGGAAGAGAAAGCAGAATCTCAGTTCTTCGTCATGGATGATCAGGGAACCTTAATAGCAGCCGATGAGTTTGATTTTGGTGCGGAACGGGCTAACTTGCGGCAGTTCTTCATGTATGAAAGCGAGAAGCGCCGCGCTGTGGATAAGGTACCGCCACATGTGGAACTAATGAAGAGATTGGAAATAGCGGATTATGAACCCTCGTCCGACCCCGGTAATCTCAGGTTTTATCCCAAGGGCGAGCTGATAAAGACGCTATTAGAGGATTATGTAAGGACGACAGTAGCGGAATACGGTGCTGCTGAGGTCGAGACGCCAATTATGTACAGTGTGAAGCATCCCGCGCTGAAAGATTATATTGAACGGTTCCCGGCAAGGCAGTATTCGATGGTGGGTAAAGGTGCTAAGCCCGATTTGTTCTTACGGTTCGCAGCATGCTTCGGGCAGTTCCTTATGAGTAAAGACATGAGTATCTCGTATAGGAACATGCCAGTGAAGATGTTTGAACTTGCGCCTTCGTTTAGAAAGGAGAAACGAGGGGAACTTGTAGGGCTGCGCCGTTTGAGAAAGTTCACGATGCCGGACATGCATACGCTCTGCCGCGACATGGACGAAGCGTTAAATGAGTTCAAGATGCAGTATGAACTAGGCATGCGTGTTTTAGACAGTATTGGATTCTCATCAAATGACTATGAAGTGGCGATACGATTCACAAAGGATTTTTATGACGTGAATAAGGACTTTATAACGGATTTGGTGAATATCGCGGGTAAGCCAGTTTTGATAGAGATGTGGGACCAGCGGTTTTTCTATTTCGTGCTCAAATTCGAGTTCAACTTCGTGGATGCGTTAGGAAAAGCGTCTGCGTTATCCACGGTACAGATAGACGTGGAGAATGCGGAACGCTATGATATAAAATATATAGATACGAGCGGTGCGGAGAAAAGACCCATTATACTGCATTGCTCGCCGAGCGGTGCGATAGAGCGGTGCATGTATGCGTTGTTAGAGAAAGCGTATTTGGAAAAAGAACGTGGCATTCCGCCGATGTTCCCGCTTTGGCTTTCGCCTACACAGGTGCGACTAATTCCGATAGCAGAGCGGCATTTAGAATATGTCGAGAGCATTCTACCGGCTCTGTCCGGGTTACGGGTGGACGTGGATGACCGCGAAGAGACGGTATCGAAGAAGATAAGGGATGCGGGTCGTGAGTGGATACCTTATGTTGCCGTGATAGGCGATAACGAGGTGGAGTCGAAGACGTTGAGTGTGACAATCAGAGGCGAATCGCACGGGAATACGAAAAAAGGGAATAAGCAGGAGATGGATGTTCTTGAGTTGAAAACACGAGTAGAACAAGAAATAAAAGGCAAGCCATTCCGGCAGTTGCCGTTATCAAATAAGCTGTCGAAACGGGTGAAATTCGTGGGTGGGTGAATGTACAAATTGGAACTCATAAGTACCGTACCCGCCGATTTATAAATCGAAGTTAACAAAAACGATGAAAAAAAAAAAGGAGTGCATAACAAATGGCTAAAGAATATAGTATCTGGGCAGTCTTAGTGGTAGTTTTATTGGTGGTTCCTGCTCTGGCAAGTGATCCGGGAACGGAAGGTGACCGGGTGAGTGACTGGGTGACAATTAATGCGAATCCTGCTGAAATACTTGCCGATGGCGTTTCCAATTTGGAGATAAAAATAGTGGTCTCGTGGCCTGAAAGGGGTGGTGAACCTGCGGATAATGAGACCGTGCATATGTGGACGGCACTCGGTGGGCTTACGGAAGTAGGGAATGAAAGCAATACCTGCAGGTCTATTAACGTAATCACAGATGACTATGGCACGGCAACCGCACTACTATCAGGAAATGAAACAGGCATAGCCACTATTTATGTGGGATGTCAGAGTGGCGGCTGGAACTTTACGGATGTAACGTTTCGGGATCAGGCGGTAACGGCTTTTTTGGCTGAGGACGGGGCATTACAAAAGACATGGTATGTGGATGACAGTGGCGGTGCAAATTTCACAAATATACAGGATGCTGTAGCTAATGCAACCGCAGGAGATACCATAATTGTTAGAGATGGCACGTACACCGAAAATGTGGTGGTTGGCAAGGAGTTAACCATCCGCTCAGAGAAGGGTTACGCGAAAACGCTTGTTCGTGCAGCACGTTCTTCAAAACATGTCTTCACGGTAACCGCGGATAATACAACTATACAGGGGTTTACTGTTACCGGAGCAGTTGCAACGCCTCCATACTACTCACACAAAGCAGCGGGAATAGCTCTTGGCAGGGACGTGGACCACTGCAACATCACGGACAATAAAGTCACGGATAACACACAGGGAATTAGTCTATCGTTTTTGTGCGGAAACAATAGGATAAAGAGAAACATAGTGAATGCAAACAATATCTTTGGTATTTTCTTGTATTGGGGCTCAAACGGTAACAAAATCGAGGATAATATCGTGGACTTTAATGGCAAACGCGGTATCTCATTACATTATGCTAATAGTAACGAGATTGGGGGTAATACAGTGAGTTCAAACGGTAACTATGGCATCTTCATGGAGAACACGAAGAATAACCAAATTTACCATAATAATCTCATGAACAATACAATTAATGCGGCAGACGATAAGCCAGAAAGGAATCTATGGAATCACACAATTCTTCCGGAAGGCAATTACTGGTCGGATTATACCGGCGTGGATGATGGCAGTGGAACCGGAAAGCATGCAATCGCCGGCGATGGGATAGGTGATACCGAGATACCATATCCAGCGGCTGGTTTTGATTTTTATCCGTTCATGCACGAGAAACTGTGGGAAAGTTTGTGGGAAATAACAGAAAAGCGAATAGAAACAGCTACTGGTACCGGGCTAGCCACTCTTTCCATAGATAAAGGTTACTTTAGTTCCGCAGCGGCCGTAAATGAATCCTCGTTGCCACAAGAGGGTAAGCCAAACATTATATTCCCGCATGGTTTCTTTACATTCATTATTGGTGGCCTAAAATCCGGTGATAACGTAACCGTAACGCTAGAGCTACCCGCGGATTTGGCGGCGAATTCGCAATACTGGAAGTATTGTTCACAGTCAGGTGGTTGGTACAACATATCAATGGCCGCTAATGACGGTGATAACATATTAACGTTTATTCTAGAAGATGGAGGGGTTGGAGATGCGGACGGACGTGCAAATGGCGTAATCTCAGACCCGGGTGGCCCTGCGCTACTGGCGGACCTAACGCTCAATGCCTCGGACCTATCATTCGTGCCTGTAAATCCAGCAGAAGATGATTTTGTGAACGTAAACATAACCGCAATTGTGCATAATATTGGCGGTGCAGACGCAAACAACTTCACGGTCTCTTTCACAGACGGAACTGCTCTGATTGGAGACATTATTATTTCAGCACGTGCTAACTCATCTTCAAACGCTTCGATACTGTGGACAGCGGCATCTGGAGTGCACAACATTAGCGTTGTTGTTGATGCCGAAACTGAAATAGTGGAATCAAATGATACGAATAACGAAGCGGAAAAGGCAATTACAGTGCAAACGAAACCTGAACTCTGCACAACAGATATTTCATTCTCGCCTGTAAGCCCAACAGAAGGCGAGTCGGTGACATTAACAGCAGTTATAAACAATACGGGGTGGTCATCCGCAAGCGATTTTACGGCATCGTTCTTTGTGGATGGTGTTTTGATCGGGAATGCAACGAATATATCAGTAAACGCACTTTCGAGTTTTAAAGCCACGATCACGTGGACTGCGGTCTCGGGCAAGCACGATATTAGAGTATTCGCAGATTCTTGTGATGTGATTCAAGAATCGAATGAGACGAATAATAACGCAAGTAGAACGATTATAGTGAATACGAAAGAGTACCGTCGCACTGGAGGCGGCGGCGGTGGCGGCGGCGGGGCATCTAGAGATACAGATGGAGATGGTTACAGCGACATGGTAGAAATGTTCCTGGGGACAGACTGGAAAGATCCGGATGATTATCCCGATGCCGCGTCACAGACACCCACGCCTACTGCTAAACCAACGCCTACCGTTACTCATACGTTCGCACCTACTGATACACCCACGCCTACTGCCACACCCATACCGAGTCGGTCACCAAAATCCAAAAGACGCCTACCAGGATTCGAGGCGGTATTCGCACTCGCAGTACTGTTTGTAGTTGCGTATCGGGTGCGGAAGAGCAGAAAATAAACAAGAACTAAAATTAAATGGAAGAGATACTGAAACGATTCGCGAGCGGGAAATTAAGCATAGAAGAGGCTGCTCGAGAACTAAAGTTAGATCGCATAGGAATGTTAGGTGATTTCGCGAAAATAGACCTGAACCGGCAGTACAGAACAGGCATACTCGAAATAGTGTTTGCCGAGGGGAAAAAAAGTGCGGACGTGGCGGATATTGCATTGGCACATGCAACGGCAAAGGGCTTTGCGTTAATAAGTCGGGCGAGTCACGAAGATGCAGCAGAACTAAAAGCAAAAAACAGAATCGCAGAAGAAGATTTAGAGGTTGTTTTTAACGAAGTTGCGAATACGATATTAGTAAAGAAGAAGGGGTATGAGTTCACCAAACACGGTAAAATCGGCGTAATCGCAGCGGGAACCGCGGATATACCGGTTGCTGAAGAGGCACGGGTGGTTGCAGAGGTCTGCGGTTGCGAAGTGCTAACGGTTTACGATGTGGGTATTGCAGGCATACACCGGCTGGTGAAGCCTCTTGAAGAGTTTGTAACCGCAGATGTAGCGGCTGTGGTTGTGGTTGCGGGTATGGAAGGTGCGTTGCCTTCGGTGGTTGCGAGTCTCGTGGATA
>QENJ01000121.1 GCA_013374505.1 Candidatus Methanophagaceae archaeon | reverse complement strand
TTTTAGATCCTTCATTCATCTTTTTATTATTGCATTGGTGGTAAAAGTTAAAAATGAATGAAATAAATACCCCAACTATAAGGGGGGAGCACCCAGAATTAAAACATATACATCACTATCTCTGACCCCTTTGGATTGCACTTCACCAGGATGTTTTCCACTTGGAATCTCCTTTGCTCTTTCCCATCTCCAAATTGTAAAAGGTAAAGTTTCATGTGTCCAAAGTTCAAAAATAGCTTTTTCTACTGCTGCTCGCTCCTTTTCTAATTCATTCATTCTTGAACTTATGAACACCTTTAGTTGCATCTTAATTCTCCTGGGTTATGTTTTTGCATTGGTTTTGCCTCAATGATAATACCTTTCCAAACAGAGCCTTAAGTCTTTCAGATGTCATTAATAAATCCCCTTTTTTTCATCCTCCCCCGTTCTATCAAACTCTTCAGTCTGCTTTCCTGCCGCTTGTTTAATTCCAACCCCCGCTTCTTAATTATCCGGTACAATCGCAACCTCGTGCTGGTATCCATTTTAGTGCCAGAAAGCGCAGTCCTTACTACTGTTTCCTGCACTTTCTTTGACGTATCGTTTAAACAGCTTTCTACATACGTAGCGTCATCAAATAGCAGTAATAGATACTTGTAGCAGCGTGCACGAATATCACAATCGTAATCGAGCACGTTCCCGAAATTAGCAATAAATGCTGCCACGACTTCTTCTGGCATTTCTTCTATGGATTCAAACAAATCATCAAGGAACGGATGGATAGAAACCTCATCCGGGTCGGCTGCTTCTGCCATCTCTCTAATTGCGTTCCCTATAGTATAGAATGCGTCTGGATCGTGCAAAAATTCAAAGACATTCGCACGGCTCTCTTTTGCTATTGCTTTGGAATCAAGAATTATAGAAGTTGCTTGTTGTAATAGTTGCGAACCACCACGCATAGCTGCAATCCTCGGCAGACTTAAGTAATATAGTATCTTCACAAGGTCGTTAAGATTCCTGTCGTTCACCAGTATCTGGAAATTATGGATGAAAGATTCAATGGGACTTTGTCTGTCTTCCGTCACCAAATAGAGCAGGTATTCTTCTGTCAGTGGGCCGTGTTCAAGCAGATAGCTCATGCATAACTGATAAGGTACTTGTGGCGAAAAGACGAACCCGATTTTCTCATACATATGTCTATCCGCCACAACCTTTCTTCTCAGAGACGACTTCAACAAAAAGACTTTTTCCTCCTCTGTCAGATATTCCGCATTGATACACGCTTGACCAATCCTTTCGTCTACATCACCACTCGCAATCCGGAACTGTACTCTTTTCTCTCGCATAGCTTTTAACTTCCGGTCTGAACTGGATCTGTATTCGTTGTGATTAACTGCAGCATCCTCCACAAGCGCTATCAGTTTTCTTCTCAAATCCGCATCTATTTTGTATCCCTTTGGCAGGATTCGCGTACTGCAATACTTTAATACTTCCTCTTCATATTCGCTCATTTCCCTTCCTTATAGCTCTAAATATTTTTCCCCCCAATTTCGTGATCGCGAACCATTCTATTCCCCAACCTCGTTTCACGAGATGATCCTTCCGGTCTTTCTCAAATCCAAAATTAAGAAGCCCGAATAACTTGAGCGCAGGAACAATTCTCACATCAAAAGCAGTATAAACAAAACTTGCCGCCATGAGAAACACACTAAGTTCATCTTCTGCGTTTCCTTGTTCTCTGCAAAATTCGTTTAGCCATTCCCTAAATAGATACTTCTCGTCCACTTCGCAGTCCGATAGTGCAGAAGCAATATTGCCCCGTTCTTCTTGCGCATACTCCGGTCTTCCTCCACTATCAGGCGGTAAAAATCTTTCCCAACTCGTTTCGTTCCACAACGCATCGAATAGCACAACAAATTGCTCCTTTGGTGAGAGCAGCTTGAAAAGATCAATCCGCGGTGTCACTTCTAACCGGTTCTTTTCACTCACCACGAACAGATTTAGCGTTTTACTCAGGTTATAGAACAGGTGGATAGTCCACGAATCCGGCTGATTTGCCGTGCTTTTCAACTCTTCCGGATAGCTCATCAATTCGTTCAACGCAAAGACCTGTTTCCTACCGATAAAACTATTTGCAGCAGTCAGTTTCATGCCGTTATGTTCTGAGATGTAACTCAAAAAAGTCTGAAAATCACTTAACACGGTTGTACGACTTGCGCTTAACTCTTCTTTTGAAAATGCACTACTCAGTTTTTGGTCCACCTCAAATGGCTGCTCGTAGTTCACTTCCAGCTCGTCTTCGTCATATTCCTGCATAAACCAAATTCTGAAGTCCTCTTCCCATGTCTCACTGTCCGGATCAAGTTCATAGTAAGATTCAAATCTGCGGATGTACCTTTGAGGGTTTTTACATGCCGCGAGGAGATCATCCAATTGTTCTTCTTCCACGCAGCCACGTTCATGCAGGAACTTGCAGAATTTCTTGAACGCGACAAGAATAGAGCGAACATCACTCTTGCTACTGTTCCAGACTTTTCGGATATACCAAGTACCGAGATAGTCTTCGATGTCAGAGCCAGTAACTTCCAGAAGGCTCTTTTCCTCGTATCCAAGGAAGTAGCTGTTTGCAAAGAAGCCAATTTGATGTTTGTGCTCTAAAGCGGTTTCTTCGCTTAATCCTTTTTCGTGCTTTAGATAATTGTAAAACGCTTCAACAATTTTTTCCGCTTCTTCTTCTAATTCTCCAGGGTGCATTTCTTATAGCTCGCTATGTTTTTGTTCATGAAATTATTAAACGTCCCTCCCCCTCTTTCACTCTTCCTTTCCTTTCCTTCCCTCTTTCCCTCTTTCCGCGTGCTAATCCTGTAATATCACGTGTTTTTTTTATTTGCATGTCGCGTTATAAAAACTCATCCAGAGTTTTGTGCTTACCTATTCTATCTTTGTGCTCATAACTGTTCTCATTGTCTATTATGTGTATTACCGTGTGACCACGTAGTTTAAGCGCATCCGAGATGAATCTGCGATGACAGTGTACGGCGAGAAGTTCTGCACACATGATTGCCACCCTCTTAGAAGATATGAGCGTTTCAAGGTAAACCAAACCAGTCTCAAATTCTTTCGTTGCCATATACTTCTTGTAGCCACCCTTTCGGTAACCGCCGAGCTCGGTAACATGATGATATTCTATACCGTTGCGATTCAAAAACGGTTTCAGGTTTTCCTGATTAAAGTGCTTGTATCTTGACTTAGGGTATCGCCTCACATCGGCTATCACTTCTATCTGGTATGCTTCAAGCAAGTCCACGAACGCTTCGATGCCCCTTTTACTCGTCCCGATAGTCCATATTTTCAATTTTTATCATAACTCTTTTGTTTTTGTAATAAGAAAAGCTGTCGGTGTTCATAGCACACTACAAACAAGGCGCCACACGTTAGTACGCCACTTTTCGTGTTCGTCATAGATTCCTTTTCGTTGTCTCGTAACAATAGAATCGCCACACTCATTCTATGTATTTATATTTAAATAGTTCATCAAATCATGCTATAAAGCGAAATCGTGAAAGATGCACTACATAATCACAGAGAAGGGGACATCCGCGAAAAGAATCGCCACTATTCTATCGGACGGAAAAGCAAAGAAAAAGAAGGTGGGGAAGATAGATGCGTACGAGTTTGATGGGAAGGTAGTTATAGGACTGAGCGGGCACATATATCGTATGGATTTCCCTCCGGCCTACAATGATTGGAGCAAGACCGATCCCCAGACGCTGATAGATGCCGAGATAGTCACGGTCGCACTGAAGAAGGATTTGGTTAGCGCGTTACGAAAGAGTGCAAAAGACGCTGATTTCGTCACAATAGCTACTGATTACGACCGTGAGGGCGAGTTGATAGGTGTTGAAGCTATAGACATCGTAAAAAAAGTAAACTCGTCATTGCCCATTGATCGGATGCGATACAGTGCGATAACCGAGAAGGACATAAAAGATAGTTTCGCGGCAAGAAGTGAAGTTGATTATAACCTGGCAGCCTCGGCGGAGGCACGCGAGAGGATAGACCTGATGTGGGGTGCGGCACTCACGAGGTTCATATCTTTAACTGCGAATCGCTTAGGTGACGATTTCTTTTCTGTTGGACGGGTACAATCGCCTGCGCTCGCATTGATAGTGGACAAGGAGAAAGAGATAAAGGAATTTGTTCCGCGTAAGTACTGGGAACTGCACGTGAAATTAAAGACAGAAAAGGGTGAAATATTCGAGGTAACACATAAAACGCAGAAATTCTGGGAGCTGGAAGAGGCAGAAAACGCGAAAGCGCGAATAGAAGCAGCAGAAGCAGGTACTGTGCGTGCCGTAAAGACAAAGTCACGGGTGGATAAGCCGCCTACACCTTTTGATACTACAGGATTCATACGAGTTGCGTCTTCTATAGGATATACGCCACGGCGTGTGATGTATATTGCCGAGAGCCTGTACCTGGACGGATATATTTCATATCACCGTACGGATAACACCACATATCCGAAGACGCTGGATTTGGACGCGTTAGTGGAGATATTCCATGCAAGCAAAGAATTCGGTGAATACGCTCGTATGCTATCGAAGAAGAAGCCATTGAAGCCAACAGCCGGTAAAAAGGAGACCAAAGACCACCCGCCTATACATCCGGTATCCGAAGTAGCCAAAGCAAAGCTTGAAAAGGATCAGTGGAAGATATACGAACTAGTGGTAAGGCGGTTTTTAGCTACGCTTTCGGACGCTGCGAAATGGGACGATACAAATGTAAAAATAGATATAGGTG
Source organism: Candidatus Methanophagaceae archaeon (assembly GCA_013374505.1). GTDB lineage: Archaea > Halobacteriota > Syntropharchaeia > Alkanophagales > Methanospirareceae > QENJ01. Next base: position 561 of record QENJ01000121.1, on the reverse strand, counting down.
GCGAGCCGCTGGATGCGAAAGGCAAGGTCTTGAAAGAGCTGGGTTTTCTCGCGGTGTACCCCTATCAGAAGAAGGAAGAGTTGAACATACCACCGTTGAAAGAAGGCGAGAAGGTAACTATTGATGAGTTAGGGATGGTGGAGAAGGCAACGAAGCCGCCGAACAGGATCTCACAGGCAGGGTTAATAAAGAAGATGGATGAGCTGGGGCTGGGCACGAAGAGTACAAGGCATGAGATAATCGGGAAGCTGTATGACCGGCTATACGTGCAAGGTAACCCCGGCATACCCACGGAGAAGGGATTTGCACTCATTGATTCCTTAGAGAAATACGCTGCACTAATAACGAAGCCGGAGATGACGGGCACGCTAGAACAGGAGATGGACGAGATAAGTGAAGGCAAACGAAAGAAAGACGAAGTGGTGGGCGATTCAAAAGAGATGTTGAGAGCGGCGTTCAAGGAGATGATAGCTAACAAGGACGAGATAGCAGACTCGCTTAAAGATGCGTTAAAGGATGCTAAAATCGTGGGCACATGCCCGGAATGTGGCGCTAATCTCT
>QENJ01000298.1 GCA_013374505.1 Candidatus Methanophagaceae archaeon | reverse complement strand
TTTCGGAGATACTGATCTAGGAGGTATATGGAATGTCTGATGAAAGTGAAAATAACTCCATAGTTAAAGTAGAAAATGCCGAAAGTGAATTGATAAAATTTGAAAAGACTTTAATAAAATACTTAGAACGTCTATCACTCCCTACTTCTAATATTTTCGTTCCTGTTTCAGAACGTGCTACAGTATTTTTTAATGTGGAGAGAGTATTGAGCCGCTTATCTGATACAAAGCTACAAAATTCCGTGTATATAATTAAATATCTTGCCGCTGTTGCATCTGGCCTTTTTGATGCTGCTCTAAATTATCTTTGGGATGAAACAATTCTTGAACTTAGAAAAAGGGTTTCAAAATATGACTTATCCTATTTTTATGACCAAGCGATTCGCAGTGCTGACAGAAGAAAACAATTTAAAAATGAATCTGATTTAGTCAATCTATCAAATAGTGAGTTAATTGAAGGTGCTAGAAAAATCGAACTGATATCTAGAATCGGGTTTAAGCATCTTGAATATATTAATTATATGCGAAATTGGGCTAGTGCAGCTCATCCCAATCAAAATCAGATTACAGGCTTGGAATCAATTACATGGCTTGAGACTTGCATAAGGGAAGTTATCTCTTTACCGATGTCGAATGTCGCTATTGAGATAAAGAAGTTACTTGCAAATATCAAAGAAAACCCACTTAAACCAGATGATGCTAAAAGTATTGGATCTTTTTTCCTTCAATTAACACAGGAACAGGCTGGATCTTTGTTATCAGGTTTTTTTTGGTATTTATTGCGATCAATCTACAAAACCACAAACACGAGATAACATTCACCTACTACTCCCTATGCTATGGCCAATTGCTCCAGAAGAAATTAAGAATACACTAGGAATGAAATATGCTAATTATAAAGTTAATAATGATATACCCGAAGCAAAGCTCGCCAGAAAATTTCTTGAACTCGTAGGAGGCCTAACTTATATACCCGATCAACTTAAAAGCGCTGAAATAGAAACTGCAATAGATAATTTATTACAAGCTCATCGAGGCTTTGATAATTTTTACACGGAACCGCCTTTTGCTTGCGCTCTTAAAATTTCAATCGGTGATACTGGATCTGTTCCAAGACAATTGAGGAATTATTACGTTTTTTCTCTTGTAGAAGTTTTTTTAACTAATGGAAATGGGGTAGCAGTGAACGCTCAGCCTATCTATAGTGAATTAATAAAAAGATTTGATTCAACTCAAGCAATATTAGCTATTCTTTCTTTTACCCAAGAGAAAATTGCAAGTAAGCTACGGGTAGATTTATGTGAAAAAAAGTTTAGGCTGTTGTTGCAAATATTAAAAGTCAAAATTACATCAGATATTGTAAATGACCTAATTTCAGATATAGAAAATTTCCAAAATTCGATGGACCTGTTGCGTGACGATCTAAACATAAAGGAAAAAGTAAAGGCTCTGTTTAAAATTATTAAGTAAGTGAGGCTCAAAATAAATTCGAGAAATACGAAGAAATGAAAAAGGAAAATATTTTCGTTAACATTTATGCTTTATTCTAACCTTTTGCACGACGACTGTACTCAGAAAATGTTTTTATAGCATTTAGCTTTTGTTATTGCATATAAAGTACGATGTTTCTTTGGTTAAAGCTTTCTTTAAACCCTTTAAAAAAGCGTTTACGGAAAAAGCTTCGCGAAAAGAAAGGTTTCACATCACCTTTTCCAGACTCATATCAAACATCTTCTTCGTCTCTCGTGCAAGTGCATCCGGAAGTCCCGTAATATCCACATTCAAGAACCCGCGAATGATCACCGAAGTAGCCTCCTCCTCGCTCAAACCCCGTGCCATCAAGTATTGAATCTCCTCCTCGGCAACCTTGCCTATTGCAGCTTCATGCGAAAGGTCCAGGTCTTTACGTGCCGCTTTTAGCTCTGGAATCGAATCTATTTCCGCAGTATCAGAAAGCATCAAGCCCCGACACTCGATATGCCCCCTTGCATTTGCCCCTTCACCTATGACATCTCCACGTGCGATGACCTGCGCATTATCGGTAGCAATTACCCGCGATATGATCTCAGACCTGCTGCCTTCACCCCGAAGCACCGCCCTCGATCCCGAATCAATCTTTGTATCTCCCTGAGCATATATAATTGTCTGAAAGGTTGCCCTTGCATTCTTACCAACACAATAAGCGGTAGGATACATCTGGAGCGATTTGACAGGCGTCATTAAGATGTAGTTGCTGATAAAAGCGCCGTCATCCTCAATCACCACAGCACTTCTCGGTCTAACCTCCATGCCACGGCTCCAGTTGTGTATCATGGTAAAGGTGATCTTCGCACCTTTCTTCACATAAAACTCAGACACGCCGAGATGTAGTGCAGAATTGACCGCATGAGAGACAGAACAGCCGGTGATGATATGCAGTTCCGAGTTCTCTTCTGCAATTATGATGTTATGCACCTTCTGCCCGATTTTATCGGAAGAGATGAAGAGACAGGACTGCACAGGCATAGTTACCTTTTTACCCGCTTCCGACCTGATAAAGTATCCCTGTGTCTGCCCTAATTCGACTTCCGCGGTGTATTTATCTTGGTTCACGGGAACCACCTTCCACAGATACTCTTTTAGCCAATCATGTTCCTTTAATGCATCTGTCGTGCTCATGAGCTCCAAACCAGGATATTTAACCGTTGAAAATACCACGGAACAGTCTCGCTGTAAAAACGAACCTGACCGGTCTTTCTCGGTAGGTTCAATGCCTGCATCGAGCAGGTCCTGCTGATACTCAGCCGGAAAGTCATCCAGAGAGTTCAAAGACTGGTGTTCTTCCCCAGTGATATATTCTTCAATCGCAATGTCCTCGCCTAAAGCCGCTTTTTTCGTCTTTGCACGTTCTGCACGCTCAAGCGTCTCGTTATTCGTCATTCCGCACCTACCTCGTTACTACGTACACATAACTCCACACATCTTTCAAAACCTGTCTCCATGACGTTCCTTGTTACCTCGTCCGGCATTCCCGAGCAGGCTATTCGGCCTCCAAGCATCACGTGCGCACGATCTGCCTTTATATGTCGCATTATAGAGCCGCTATGTGTAATTATAAGCCCAGATTTCTCTCTTTTGCTCGGCCTCTTGTTTCTATCCATAAGCTCACTCATTATCCTGCCTATGAGCTCTATGTTCTCAACATCCACGCCTGAATCGGGTTCGTCGAACATGATGAAGTCCGGTGCTTGTGCGAGCAGTTGCAGTATCTCCGACCTTTTGACCTCTCCACCTGAAAAGCCAAGGTTCACATCCCGGTTCAAGAAGTCAACCGAGATGTTTAGCCTCTTCGCAAGTGCAATCACATCTTCGTCTATTTCATCTTCTTTTCTTCCTTGTGCAATATTCACCATATCGCCGAGCTTTACTCCTCTTATCTCCGGTGGATGCTGGAATGACATGCCCATTCCTAATTTTACACGTTCGTTAGTAGGCAAATTGATTATATCCACGCCTTTGAACGTTATACATCCTCTTGTGACCTTATAATTGGGAAAACCAAGCAGGGTCATCAGAAGTGTTGTCTTTCCACAGCCATTGGGTCCAAATAATACGTGCACCTCCCCTTCTTCTATATTAAGGCTTAAATCACGTATTATCTCTTTTCCTTCTACTTCCACTGTCAAATCTTTTATTTCTAACATTTGTTACCTCATACTTCTCTTCACAGCAAAAAATAAAAAAAGAGAGGAGGATTTAAAGTTTATTCTTTTTTGCACGGATATTCATTTCACTTCGATCTTCTTCACCTCTTCTATTGCTAGCTTCGGCATCTCTACCCTGAGTACGCCGTTCTCAAAAGTTGCATCCACATTATCCTTGTCCACCTCCGTGGGCAGCGGTATAGACCTGTAGAACTTTTTGTAGCTCCTCTCTCTTCTGATGTAGCCTTCTTCCTTCTCTTCTTTCTCCTCCTCCTTCTCAGCGCTGATTTCGAGCGTATCGCCCTTGATATTTATAGAGATGTCGCTCTTTTCAACGCCCGGTATATCGGCAGCTACGATAATCTTGCCTTAGTGTCGTCTACTGCAACTACTTCCTTCACCGCCGGAACCTTATCCTTCAACGTTGCCTCGACAAAGTTCACCAACGTAAACTGGCTCATCGGGCACCCAGCACATGCGCCTGTCAACCGCACCTTCACCACGTTGTTGTCGTCTACACTCTCCTATTCTATACTTCCACTTTCCATCTCTAAAAGTGGTCTAATATCCTTTTCTACTACTTCTTTTACCTCTTTCAACATCTTATCTCCCTACCTGCCCTCTAATACTTCTGTTTCTTATATTCCTTTTGGTAACGCTTTTCTTTTAGCATTGTTAAAGCAATGGAACAGCGAAGCTGTTCAAAGAAAAGGTTCTTCATGGATGTTTCTCAGGTGGATGGCAGGTCCAACAGGTATTCTCTTTGACATCCATGTCGTGGTCGTTGTGACATGCTACGCACTCGAAACCTGTATAATCCGGACTCTCGTAGCTTTTATATTCAGCGATCCTGTGTGCCGTGTGTTCGATCGTGGCGTGGCATTTAAAGCAGGATATCGTATTGTCCACGATTTTTTCTGGCGGTTTTTTGTGCTCGCTGTGGCATTCCATACAGTATTCGTTCTTTGGCGATGCTGGCGGTTTATTCTCCACCTTTTCTACCATATCGTCATAAGTTTCGTCTAAACTCTTACCTTCGGCCATACCTTCGGCCATACCTTCGGCCATACCTTCTACATGGTGAAGAGCCTCGCCAATATACAGAAACATCTCGGACTTATGCGGCTTATGGCAGTCGTGACAGTCCACTTCCGCATGCGATGTGACCATCAAAGAGTCATAAAAAGGCTGCATCTCATGACAGTTTGCCCCACAACTCTCGGGTTTGTGCATCTCATGCTCCATAACTGGTATCATAATCGCCGCACCGCCGATGACTCCAACGGCCACCACTACGACCAGAGCAATAATTATCTTCTCACCTATTTCCATACTCACACCTCCTTTTTCTTATTACCTTCGCTTCTTCCACAAATCCTCCCTCATTTTTATTTCGCTCCCCCCTCTTCATCACCTTTTGGTTTTATTCCAACTATGTAATTAGTTTAAAGTTGTGAATATAAAAAGGTTTTGGGTTTCAAATTGCGTAATGGTTATAAAAACTCAGCGATTGCCACAAGAAGAAGCTTATTTGCTCTATAAACAATCCTTACAAATGCCTTCCTGATGAGTACGTCACCATTAGGGCATATAAACTGGTCATTCGCTTCGTCATACTCGAACTTATCTTTCGAATACGGGTTATCCACAATTTTCTTGCCCTTATGCTCCTGCGCC
>QENJ01000297.1 GCA_013374505.1 Candidatus Methanophagaceae archaeon | reverse complement strand
GATAATGTTTGGACTGGGCGGTATTTATGTGGAAGTATTCAAAGACGTTTCGTTCAGGATACCACCTTTAAGTACGGAAGATGCACTAGAAATGATTGAAAGTGTTAAGGCGTATAGCATTTTAAAGGGCATACGAGGAGAGCCGATGTCTGATATAGACTCGTTAGTGAAGGTTTTACTCAGGTTTTCACAATTTTGTATGGATTTCCCGGAGGTACTCGAAGCGGATTTGAATCCCGTTAGGGTCTTTGAAGACGGTAAAGGTTGCTGTGCACTAGATTTTAAGATGGCTATTGGTTACCGGCTATAATGTTTATTCTTTAGTAGCGCTATTTCTTATAAAGGAAAGAAGAGAAGGAAATGAAAAATCTGCTCGTGTCATCCGTGGAGGAATATTCGGGAAAAAGTGCTGTGATAATAGCCTTAGGGCTGCTACTGCGTGAAGAGGGTTTCAAAGTTGGCTACTTCAAACCTTTTGGTGTCAGTATCACCCGGATTAGCGACCAGTTAGTGGATGAGGACGCTTACAATACCGCCATCGTGTTAAATACCGGTGATGATATGGAAGACATATGCCCGGTCAAACTTGACCGCCCTTATGAGGATTTTATTTGCTCTGTGTTCCCCGATGTGTTTAAGACGAGAGTCCTGGATTCGTATGAGAGGATCTCAGAGGATAAGGATATAGTCCTTGTGGAGGGTGCAGCATCGTATGAAGTAGGAATGGCACTGGGCCTTTGTGACAGGGATATTGCATCCGCACTGGATTTAGATATTCTTATGGCTGTGAAGTACACGAGCGATTTCGTGCTTGACCATGTCCTGGCAGCAAAAGAGTTCTTTGGTGATCGCCTTAAGTTCGTTCTGTTCAATCAGCTCGCGGGTTATAAGACGGCGTATGTCAATGAGGTTGTAGCCGGGTTTTTAAAAGCGAATGGGATGGAGCTGTTAGGTTCGATGCCTTATGATCCACTACTTGCAGGCTTGTTTGTGAGTGAAATATGTGAAGCACTGAATGGCGAATGGCTTGTTAAGACCGAAGAGGATGTATTAATCGAGGAGTTCTTGATCGGTGCGATGTCGCCACAGTCAGCCCTGAAATATTTCAGACGTGTGCGGCAGGCGGCATTGATTACCGGTGGTGATCGTGCAGACTTGCAAAATCTTGCTTTAGAGACGGGCACGATAAAATGTATACTTCTGACCGGGCATTTAGAGCCGCCGCAAACGATGCTTGGAAAAGCAGAAGAGAAAGGTGTGCCGATTATTATGGTTGTGGATGACACACTCACGACGATGGAGAAAGTGGATGAGATATTTGGTAAAGCTCGGGTAAGGGGCGATGCGAAGATAAAGAAGATTAAAGAGTTAGTCGTAGAGTATGTGGATATAAACAGGCTGAAAGAATATCTTGGATAAGTGTATTCACGCATTTTTTTGTTTATATTTCAAACTATTTTGACTGTACCGATCTAAAACCCCGTTTAAAAATATCTTTATATAGCACAGTCAGTTCTTCGAATAGTATTACACCAAAACTTGCATCTATAAGGGGGTCCAATTTTAATGGCGACAGAGGAGAAACGGTACGTGGTGGAAACGGCAAATAGGTGTGGCTGCCGCAAGTTCCGGTGGTCCTTTGACCTTTTAGATGAAGCGGATGCGTACTTAACCGAGTACGCATCGGAGAAACGCCCCGGTAAGCTGTATGATACAGAAACCGGAAAAGTATTACGTATCCTCGGCTGGTAATAGATTTCAAATTTCAGTCGTGGCTGGACAAGTTTTTAAAATTCGCTCGGAACACTCAGTTCTATTCTCCATTAACATCCAGCCACAAATGAAGTGAGCGATAAACTGGTTGTTCCTTGTCCTTATACAACAAGAATTCCAACTTTTGGGCCGTTCCGTTCGCCTTCGCTTTAAACACGAAAGATGATTCTAAGGTATCATTATGCGATAGCACAACCGCTGTTTCGTTTATGACCTCTTCATTAAGTTCCACTTCCATACGATACGAGGTATTGGCATACTCGTGATTTACAATGCCTATTATCACTTCTCCCACCTCGCCAACTTTTAAATCCGTAGGATAATCTGCTGCGGTACCATTAGGGCTGAGAATGTAGAATTCCGTGAACTTCTCACCCTGTTTCGGTGTTACTATCACATAAATGGTCAGTGAGATGGCAATAATGATCGCGACGATCAGAATAACGGTTAATACCTCATCTATCCTACTCTCACTACTTGCCCTCTTAAATGGTACTTTACCCGTCTTCTTAAAAGGAGCTTTACGCGTACTTTTAAACGGTATTTTACTCGTCCTTCTAAACGATTTTTTCACTTTTCTTTCTGCATGTATGTATCTATACTATACAAATAGTCCGGGTATTTTTTATGTCTTCTGTTTTTTTCGGGTCACATCTGAGTTTGACCAGCCGGGCCTGAAGCCATCTCTTGTAGTCGTCCCTGTACTTTCTGTGCCTCTTGCTCTATCTTCTGCAATATCTCTGCCATTTCGCGATGTGTCTTCTCTAACTCTTCTTTCTTGCCCTTAAGGTACTGAGCAGACGAATCATGGTCCTTTTCCGCGCTTACTCCGCCACCTATCATAACTATTACCTTATCAACAGCACTGAGCGAGACATAAATGGATGAATTCGCGCCTATTGGCACTATCAATTCGTCACCCTGTTTCAGTTTCTTCAACTGCTTTATCGTCTCTATCGCCTTCTCGTGCTCACCTATCGCCTGCTGGACCATGAGTAACTCCTGAGACGCTGCCTCTGCCTGAGCTTGATATTGCCGCATTGCTAATGCCAACGACTGCATTTCTGCCTGCTGTTCCATCCTTACCTCACCGCTTTCTCCTTCTTCCATTTCTATCACCCTTAATATCTAATACCACATTTTATTTTATCATTATAAAGTTCTCCTGTTAATGGTTATGTTATTAGTTAGAGCGGATAGGGGGCTGTGGTAAAACGCAGGGCATAAAAGACGGGGGAAAAATGCAAAAAAGAAAGCTACACGGAAGGAGCATATCAAAAGGATCGGCATCCGGGAAAGCGTTAGTATCAAGTCAAAGAATATCATTCCTTGGTGCTGTGGATCCTATCACGGGCATTATCGTGGATCAATCGCTAGATGTCTATGGAGAAGAGATAACTGATCGTGTTTTGGTATTTCCAAGTGGAAAAGGCTCAACTGTTGGCTCGTATGTGATATACCAGCTAAAAAAACACGGAAAAAGCCCTTCTGCTATGATTACCCGTCATGTAGATACGATCGTTGCGGTAGGCGCGATTATAGCGGATATACCAGTGGTTGATTCACTTGAGATAGACCCAATTGAGCAGATACAGGACGGAGATGAGGTGTTTGTAAATGGATCAGAAGGCTATATTGAATTACGATGAAGAGACGGTAAGAACTCTGGGACGGCAGGGCTATCATTTCGTGGGCACACACAAGCACAGTGCGGTAAAAACATGTTTGTGGCTCTGGAAATCAATACGTGGCGAAGGAAACTGCTATAAAGGTAAATTTTATGGTATCAGTGCGCATAGGTGCATCCAGATGACACCTTCTATCTTCTGCAACCAGAGCTGTCTTCATTGTTGGCGTCCTCTTGAGGCGTTCAATATAGAGACAAATAAACGGGAAGTCGTATGGGACACTCCTGCGGAGATAGCAGAAGGGTGCATGAACGAGCAGAAACGGCTGATTTCCGGGTTTAAAGGCTCGCCCAGGACGGACATGGCCACTTTTTTGGAGGCGGCAGAGCCGAAACACGTCGCTATTTCGCTTATTGGTGAGCCTACTTTGTATCCCTATCTGAAGGAGCTCATAGATGAATTCCATGCACGCGACATGACCACGTTTGTGGTGACCAATGGTACGAAGCCAGAAGTGGTGCGAGAAATAAACCCTACTCAGTTATACTTATCCCTGAATGCACCAGAAGAACTAGTTTACAAAAAAGTTGCTCACGGTGACTACTGGTCTTGCATACTTGAATCGTTGGACGAGCTGAGCAGCAAGAAATGCAGGACTGTGATAAGAATCACCTGCATGGAGGGTATGAACATGTTGAATCCAGCAGGCTATGCAGAATTGCTAAAACATGCGAATCCTGATTTCATCGAGGTGAAAGGGTATATGCACCTTGGGTACTCGAGAAAACGGTTGAGCAGGGACGCTATGCCAGCACATGCACGTGTGAAGGATTTTACAAACGAAATAGTGGATTGTTTAGATGCTTATAGGGTTGTGGATGAATCGGAGATAAGTCGCGTGGTTCTTGTTTCAAACAGTTCTTCAGAAAGGCTAATTTAGCCACACCACAGCTTAAAAGAATAAGAAAGATATGAATTGCGATAAAAGATAAAATTGTAAATATGACCGTATCAATAAAATGGTTCCCACCTTCCTGGTTTCAGATAAAAACCAAAGACAAAATCATGTACATAGATCCAGCATGGATGAGAACGTACTTTACTAAATATCCAAAAAAGATAGAGTTTTCCGGGTGGCCGGATCCGATTGATGGCTTGCCAGAAGAGTTAGAAAAAGCGGATCTAATCCTATTAACACATCACCATAAGGACCATTGTAAGAGTGTTACAGTAAATAGACTCAAGGATGCAGATACTCTAGTAGTAGCTCCTAAGCGCTGCATCCAGGAATTAGGCAAAGATACAACAGTTGTTGCTCCCGGAGACAAACTAACTTTTGGCGATATAATATTAAAGGCGGTTGACGCTTACAATACCGAACAAGGCAGTTCTACCAGAAAAGTGCATCATAAAGGAGATTGTGTCGGCTACTTGATGACTGTGGAAGGTAAGACGATTTATCATGCTGGAGATACGGACGTTATACCCGAGATGGGCGAACTGGGCGCAGTAGATGTAGCGTTACTCCCTATTGGTGGAACGTTTACAATGAACATTCAAGATGCTGTTGAAGCGGTAATAGCTATTCAGCCCAAGGTCGTAATTCCCATGCATTATTTGAAGGCGGACCCACAAGAATTCAAGGAAAAAGTAGAAGCAAGATCGGATATTGAGGTTGTGCAGTTGCAGATAGGCGAAGTTTATCACCTAAAATAAGAAGAGGCGCAGAGAAATAAGATGAGCGAACATCCGATTAAACGCTATCCAACTATTGGCTGCTGTGGACTCGATTGTGGCTTGTGTCCGCGATACTACACCGCAGGTAGTTCGAGATGCCCTGGCTGTTGTGGCCCCAATTTCTTTAACAACTCTCTAATTTCAGATAATTTCTTTTTATGTATAAATACTTACCAACGTATATTATTTGATGGCTTTTCGTGTACTTCCAGAACTATTGGTCACCCATCCCCAGATAAAAATT
>QENJ01000296.1 GCA_013374505.1 Candidatus Methanophagaceae archaeon | reverse complement strand
CCACCCGCGTGGCCGTATCCAATGCAATCCCCAACGCTTTGAATATCGCCTCTATCTTGTGGTGTTCGTTCTCACCCGTGGCATACACGTGGATAGTGAAGTTAGCATGTGCCGCGAACGAACTGATGAAATGTTGTATGTTCTCGGTACTAACATCCTCCACTCGTTCATTACCGAACTCCACCTCGAACACCGTATAACTTCTGCCTGCGCCGCCTATACTACCGATGTCCACAGCGCATCTTGCTATGGACTCGTCCATAGGTACAGCAGCAAAACCATACCTCACAGTCTTCTCTCTCTCGCCCACACCACCAATTGCCTTTTTAAATGCTTCACCCAGCGCGATACCGACATCTTCCACTATGTGATGGCTCAAATCGCCTTCTGCTTTAACAACAAGATCAAAAAATCCATGCTTTGCGAAAGTAGCGAGCATGTGATCAAAGAATTTTATCGTAGTGTTTATGTCTTGCCTGCCAACACCGTTAATGCCCAGCTCCACCTTGATGTTCGTCTCTTCCGTCACCCGCTTTATGTTTGCTGTTTTCATATTCGGCTCTTCTCCTAACTATACTACTATGTTAGTAACGCCCTATTTAAAAATGTGCTATATGTACCAGCACAAAATCCGGTGCTATCTGCGTGCATCTGCGTCCCGATTATCAATTTTTATTCTTTCTAGTTGCTATTACCCACCAGAGACAATTCGGATAACCGTTATTTCGCTTTTGTCCACTGTTTCATCCTCAGGCACCGGCTTTCCGTTACGAAGCACCACGACTTCCACCGGGTTCACACCCAGCTTTGCCAGTACGCACTCGTAGGTATCATCCTCCGCGGCTTCTATAATCCGCTCTTCTGTTTCACCCGCAACGATTTTTACTTTTACGTCCATCTTTTCAAAAACGCTATTTCTAGCTTTACCAACGAACTAAACTATTCAATGTGATGACGAGTTCTCTATTAAAGAAAGCGACTTTATCCACTCGCCCTTCGCTTCTCGTGTCGTGCCGACAACCAATCTTGTCTCATCTCCTATCTGCTCCAGCACACCACGAGCTTCTATAGTCTCGCCCTCTAACGCCTGCCCGGTATAAGTATGCGTAAAAGAAAGAACTTCGTTTACTTGGGGATGGTCTATTTCATATATCGCAGGACTATCAAAGGCGAAAGACGCATATTTCACTTCTGCGGTTATCGTAGCATAACCTTTTTTTTGCACCTTGCACATAAATCCGGTGGTCGAACAGATCCATTTCCGTACGGTCTCGGACGTATAAGAGGTCGAAGTATGTGTTACCAATAACGCCTCTATTGCACTTCCGCTGCTCATGCGTGACGAACTCCTCGTAACTCAGCTCGGGCTTCCTTTTTGCGTATATCCGGCGCCACATAGCTTCATTTATATCGTTAATGAATGCCCCTTCTTTCGCTTTCTCTATAACCGCTCTCACGGTATTGAAGTTCTGCCGACCATAGACGATAAAATCGTAATCCGAGCCTTCGCCATTGAGCCCGCATAAGAATGAGCCTGTGATACCTATAATATCTTTGGGTACGTGCTCACGCAACAGGTCATAAATAGTCCTTATTTCTTCTTCGCGTTCAGCGATTACCGGTAGTCGCACTTCGGGTCGCAGTATTGCCTTTATATCGCACTTTGGCACCACGTGCACCTCTTTTACATATTCCGGGCGGTGCTGCATCAGGAACTTATAACCCTCGTGAAAATCCAGTTTCCTGTAGCGGCCTCGTTCTGATACTCGTTCGCCACGTTCGTCCGGAACGTACCGTATAAGGCTTTTTACTGCTCCTTCGTCCAGAAGTTCATAACTGACCACCGAAAAAATCCAATCTTGCTTTGTTACCAGAAAATCCCTTATCCTTGCTTTCATAAAGCGGTACCCCTAAAAAAACTATCATATTTTATAGCTATAAGATGCAAATTATAGTACGAACAAAATGAAGTTGCTATTGAAAAGAGACTCGTCTGATTTACACGCCACGCCATATACTGCTGAAGTAATACTAGAAACCGGTGCGAAGATAAATATAGAGCGTGCGAATGTGGACGCTATGGGTGCCACCCTCATCGTGGACGTTCCGAATGATAAAGTGGAGCAGGTAGCAGAGCATTTCAAGCGTAAAGGCGTTGAGGTACGGCGATTGATGAAATTGATCGCGTGGGATGAAGAACGGTGCATCCATTGCGGTGCTTGTATCGCAGTTTGCCCTGCGGGTGTGTTCTCGTTTAACCAGTCGTGGGCGATAGCCGTGGAAGAATCGAAGTGTATTCGGTGTGACGTATGTGTAAAAGCATGCCCACTCAGCGCTTTGGCGTCTGTTGAGGGGCTTTAGCGGTTATGAATAAAATACAATTTGATGGTGCGGCAATACCAAATCCAGGCGATATGGGGATAGGCGCAGTTTTAATTGAAAATAAGAGGATAATCGCTAAAATCTCAACAAAGCTGCCTGATAAAGGTACAAATAATATCGCCGAATATACGGCACTTCTAACAGGAATTACTAAAGCATTAGCATTAGGTTGGAAGCAGGTTATAATCGAAGGCGATAGTAAATTAGTAATCAATCAAGTAAAATGCGCATGGAAGATTAACAAGGAGCATTTAAAAAGGCTCCATGCTCAGGTTATAAAAGAATTATCTAAATTTGATTCGTATGCCCTTAACTGGATACCAAGAAATAAGAATTCCGTTGCCGATGAATTGGCATCAAAAGCGTTGGGGCATAAAGAGGATAAATATCATCGTGCGGAAACTGAGATTAAAGAAGCCACAAAAATAAAAATAGAAGCCAAATGTCCAAAATGTAATGGAGATTGCATATTCAAGTGGCAAGAATTCAATGATGGTTCACGACACATTCGTCAGGAGTGTCCTGTTCATGGATTTATTCGATATGCACCTAAAATCGAACCCTATTTAACAATAGTTACTCAAGCGAAGAAAAAAACAATTCAGAAAAAAATTGGGTGCTGATTTTTTTGTTTGGGGCACAACGGATAGAAAAGATTAAATCAAAAAATATACGTTTCTTTGATCAAACTTTCTTTGGGAAAGAAAGGTTGTTTGGGACTCTGTGGAATCTTGTGGTTAGCTAAGCAATTATTGTCCTTTTACTCTAGATGTTTGTAAACCACAGAAACAGTCACACAATTGTTTAAACACACAAAAACCCCTCTCTAATCGCCCGTACTTGAGAATTATCAAAATTATCTATATCCAGCTCGTGCAATTTGCTCGTCCATTGCTCATTTTTTAACAACCAATCATAATCCGCCCTCAACCGTGAATTCTTCAATACGCTATACGCTAGATTGACCTCCGGCGTACGCTCCAGTTCTTTAAATGCACTTCTGATAAAGCTCTCCGCTTCGCGTTTATCCCCCGGAATCGCCGCGGGATCTAGGTTTAACAAGTCATAAAAAGTCTTCTCACCGGTATAATCCACCCACTCCCCGTGATTATCCCTAATCTGTCCATACCGCCACAGACTGTCAGAGCGTTCAAGCAATAGCAAATAAAACTCGTCTTTACACCTCCATTCCGCTCCTTTTTCCTCTATCTCATCCAGAACATCATCATCTAACATCACATCCATAAAATCGAGCATTAAATCATACTCAAACCTCAACTGTGGGTTCTTCAATATATCACGTATCTTTTCCTTCAGTCCGCTATAACTTTTATTGTCTATTTCCGTACCTGCTTTCGGCTCCAAATCTTCTATAAGAGCATCCGAAGCTACACCCAACACCTCATAAAACGTAGGTGCGCCCAGATAAAAAAGTATAAACCACCCTCGCCGGTTTTCTTTAACATATTCCCAAGAAGCATGCTCCTTTTCCAGTTCTATGTTTTCATCGTGATGTTCAATCATTTCTCGTTTCTCAACCGGAGTTGAACCCTGCGTAATCTTCAAGAAAAGGTTTAAAACCTTATCGTAAGTAGCACGCTTATTTGGTGTATTCAAAGCATCGTAGGCTCGTTCAATCAGTTCCGGTGGATAAAAGGAATGTTTCTTCTTCCGTTCATACGCTCTTTTAAGTTCCTCCGCGGTTGCTGTTTTTGATACACAAAGCATGCAGTAATAAGTTGGCAGACTGGAATACAGATCATCTACCCATTTCGGATAATTCTCTTCAAACTTATCGAGTTTGTTAAAAAACCGTTCCAGCCGCGAAGGGTCCATGTATCGTGCAGGCACTTTCCAGTACGGATCGTCACATACGAAATGTTTCATCCAGTCGTCAAATGCCTTCTTCTCCGCTGCCATTTAGCTTTTAGTCACCCTTTAGCCGCAACTCCAGATCGGAACCGTCCTTAATACCTATTTCTTTTACCTGTTGATTCGCATCCAGCTCGTTATCATTGTAAAAAACTGCCATACCCTTACCTAAAATGCCATTTTTCTTGAGTTCACGTTTTAAATCATGAATAGACTGGTTTGGGTTGAGGTAATAAGAGAGTTTAGATTCTGTTTCCACGTTTACTATCGTCACCTTTATTCCGTGCATATTTAGCATTTTGTCCATCCACAGGTTCTTATCTTCTTTAGATAACCGACCTCTTGCCTCCATTCGCACCGTTCGCTCATTACCTGAGTCATGATCCTTTGCCGTTATCTCTAATACACCAAATTCTTCGCCCACCTCGAATGAGATGTCTACTTTTGACTGATTCATAGGTTTCGGCTCTATCGAGAAAAAGAAATCCCCCAGGAATCCCGCTTCTTCTGGAAACTCGCTTTCGCCTTGATAAACCTGAATTTGTCCCCGTTCCATGTAATCCCATGGATTTGTAAAGTGCTTTGTCTTCTTGATTGGTATCTTCGTGTTCCGTGGAATTAACTTTGTAACTGTCCCATCAAAAGTCAAAACACCAAGAGAACGCAAGATAACATCGCTTATATCCAAAGGTCTTCGTATTTTGCCCGAATCTTCTTTTATATCCCCTTTCATCGTGGCAACAGCAGCACCCAGTGCAACTACTTCTATCGGGTTCACTTCTTTTTCAGGGTCTCTTTACCAAAGAACTCACGCACAAACTCCTGCACTGCCGGGATGTACGTAGTGCCACCTACTAATAATATATCATCTATGTCATTAGACGAAAGAGCGGCATCGTCCAGTGCCTGCTCCATCGGAGTTCTCGTTCTCTCGATAAAATCCGCGATTAACTCGTGAAATTCCTGTCTTGATAGTTCATAGCTAAAAGCAACCGGAGCGCCTTGTTTCGTGCCTATGTACGGTAGATTTATAGTTGCACGCTCTTTGCTCGATAGTTCTATCTTCACTCGCTCTACTTCTTCCCGTAACGACTGAAGCAATGCCCGATTCTTATCCTTCTTCTTTAGCAAG
>QENJ01000295.1 GCA_013374505.1 Candidatus Methanophagaceae archaeon | reverse complement strand
AGAACGCGATAAGATAGAAAAAGAACATGCCGAAATCGAGGCTAGAATACAGTGGATTAAAGAAGTGTTGGCATCAGAAGCCCGGATATTTGGCATTCTAAAAGAAGACCTGATAGAACTGAAGGCTAAGTACGGTGATGCGAGGCGGACCAGCATAGAGGAAACGGTGGCGGATTTGTGTGAGCGAGACTTTATAGAGGATGAAGACGTGATCCTATTCTTTACGCAGCGTAGTTACGTGAAGCGGATATCCGCGGATGTATTTAAACAGCAGGTGCGAGGCGGAAAAGGACTGGCTGTGATAGATAAGAAAGATGAAGATTATATATTCAAATTCATACGCGCGTCCACAAGGGAACGTCTCATACTATTCACTGAATATGGCAGGGCATATCAGAGTAACACATACACAATCCGACCCAGCAGTCGGCATGCAAAAGGTAAGCCACTGGTGACAATCCCGGGTTTGGGCGCAGCCATAGAAGAGGGCGAGAAGTTTGTAGCTGCTGTTTCCATACCGGAAGAGGTGGATAATGTATTGGGCAAAGAAGATGAGGATTTCTTTATCGTGCTCGTAACCAAGCAAGGAGTAGTGAAAAGGAGTTCACTCGCAAATTTGAAGGCTATCCGTGTCACAGGAATCGTTGCCGTTAAGGTTAACAAAAACAAGGGCGATTCGTTAGAGGATGTTGCATTGATAAAAGGCGGGCAGCAAACCGGTATAATCATAAGTTCCAGGCACGGAAAGGCGATTTTGTTCCAGGAAAAGGAATTGCGAGAGATGGGCAGATATGCCGCGGGTGTACGAGGGATGCGGTTGGATAAGGGCGATGAGATAGCAAGCATTGATGCGTTTGATTTGAGTTTGAGCAATTCAAAAATCGTAACGATAACGGAGAAAGGGTATGGTAAAAGAACGAAAATCGATGCCTACCGAGAAACGCACCGTGGTGGTAAGGGTGTGATTAGCATACGAGTTGGTGGCAGAAACGGTAATGTCGTGTGCATAATGCAAGTAAAAGAGGAAGATGAATTAATGATCTCTACTTCTGATGGAATGGTAACAAAAACGTTGGTGCGTGACATCCCGGTACAGGGGCGAAATACGTACGGAGTAAAGTTAATGAATGTAAAAGAGGGCGAGAGAGTGGTTGCATTGGATGTGGTTTAGATATTTAAGACAGTTCGCAGCTTCTACGGATGCACAAGCTTTTGCAATCGGAGCAGTCATACTCATCACGATTGCTGTTACTGGACTCACTGTTTATCTATCCGTCAACGCACCGATAGCCACGAAAGAATGTGAATTCCAGCATTCTACCGAAGTGGCAGATGATTTTGCCGTTTTGAACTCTACGATCAATTGGATGCACACAGTCATAAACACGCGTATTCTTGAATATTTGGACGGCAAGCCAGAAGTATCCGAACGGCGCACCGCCATACGTTCTTCCGTTAAACAAGACTAGTTAATCGAATCTGTCCCCATTAAACTGATACCCACTAAAGATTCTGCAATCGCGCTGCCGTTGGCATCCGGCACAATAAGCTTTTTACCGGACGAAGGTGAGATTACCGTGCAGGTGATAGAACCAGAAGAAGGTGTTGGCAGTTCTAAAACAACGGGCATAGACATTTTTAATATGAGTCCGTCAGATAACTGGAACATCACCCGTGTTGCGGAGACCGGGTGGAATGGCGATGTAAATGTCATCGCGGGAAACGTCACACTTGACGGGCCACCTTGCGTCTCGGCTTGCATTGTTTCTAATATGACTAATATCACAGGCAACATCGGTTTTGATACCGGTAACCGTACCGTTTATTATAATGCCACATGGCATGGCAATATCTCCTGGTACGTGACGAATATCACACCAGAGACAAGCGTAACAATGAAAGTCAGAACAGACATGTTTCCAAACATGACAAATGCCACGGCGTGGTATAAATGCTATGGTATAGAATCCGAGAACGGCCCTAATTCGTTTCCACTATCGGATTTGTACACAGTGTCTAACGGGCATCGCTATGTGCAGTTCCGTGCAGAATTGAAGACCGAGAATCCCCAAGAAACGCCTGAATTAATAAACGTAAGCATTAATTATTATCACTGCACAGAAAATGTAACTCTCGCAGACGCATCAGGCATTATCCGATACAAAAGCAGTTATCAGTATTTCTCGAATCAGGAAATCACGTACGAAAACGGTGCGGTGTTGAAGAGCCAGAAGGATGGCGGCGAGTTAGTCTATGGTCCTTTTACAGTTACCTTCCGGAATGTATCAACTAACACAACGCGGATTAACTTAACACTGGTAAATCTGACCGGTACAAAGATACCCGCCGTATCCAGAGGATCTACGCTCATAAGATTGCGACTGCTGAACAGAGAACTTGTTTCTGACGCATTTTATTATCCTAACCAGACTTTAACAGTCAATTCAAGCTGTTCCCAAGCTTGCGGGGATTGGTTCAATAAGACGCTTAAAAACCTGGCCACACCTTATAATGTCACGGTCAATGCAACATCGGAAACGGTAGCGCTATTTTTTTGTGCGAAGGAACCCGACGACAGAATTGTGCTGTACTTAGAGAAAGCCACGATTGGCGTTGAGATGTAGCAGGTACGAGTTTAGGTGGTACGGTAGTTGGTATTAGTACAAAAAAGCGCTAAAATTTCACATCGCTATTATCCTCGAAACGTACTTCGCCAACGCAACAATCGTAAGTATCGGCGGAGCACCGGGTGCCGAGGGTAGCACGGAAGCATCCGCCACGTATAGGCCATGCACTTCAGTTTCCATATTTTTATCAACCACGACACCGATCTTTGCCGTCCCTCCTGGGTGTGCACCTCGTAATGGCGTGGTCACGAATGTATAAGGAGCGACACCGGCTTCTTTTAATATAGCGCCCGCAATAGCAGCACCTTCTGATAAGATAGCTGCATCCCTGTTTGTTACGCCTTTCACCACTTTTTCTGTTACCTCGCCCACGGCATCATCCTTTATCTTTATTATTATACCCAGTATGTCACCATAATCCGCCTTTAAACCATGCTTCTGCATCGCCGCTAAGAGCTGCGCCGAGAAATGAGGCGCAAGGATAAAATCAGCACGCTTTATGACCGCATTCATGGGTACTTCCTTGTTGAACTCTATTCCTTTGAGAATCCCGCCTAATGTTATGAAGCTGTCAACGAACAAAGGTGTAGTAGGCATTCCAAGCCGGTTCAATAATCGAGGAGTCTCTAAAGCACCGGCGGCAAGGACAACGGTATCATCCTGGAAAAACCTGCTGCCACAGCTCACGCCTTTCACCGCCCCGTTACGCACCACTACCTCATCCACGGGCAGCCCCGTTTTTATCCTTGCACCCGCTCTTTCCGCGTCCTGTACAAAACGGCGTGCTGTCCATTTTGCACCTTCGGGGTAGCCGGAGGTACATCTACCGTCTTTATTGCATTTCGCAGGGTCAATAAACTTTGGCATCTTATCTACTTTAAGGCCGAGCTGTTCCGCAGCAGTCATAATCGTTTTTGTGCCATTACCAAAGAAAGAACCCGGTAGGCATCTCACACCAAGCTCTTTTTCGGCAGCCACGAACTCATCACGCAGGTCAATCCCAAGCAGTCTTAATTCTTCTTCTAAGCATCTTACCCCATTGCCCGCAGATACTGTGGTAGTTCCGCCTAAACAGATAGTTCTCATCACTTTTACTTCGGAATCCACGTTTGAATAGTGTTTGAATGCGTCTTTATCCGCTACGTCCGGCCCTTTCTCCAGGAGTAATACCGGCAGACCTTTAACCGCCAGTTCTTTTGCTACTGTTGCACCACCCGCACCGGAACCTACTACTATTACCATGTTTTTATGTAGCCCAGTGCGGCAAGCATTACTAATATAACTGCCGAAATCGCCATCACACCGAGGAGAATCACATCTACTTTGTCGTGGCGGAACTTCATAATGATGCTTTCACCATCCCTTTCTCGTCCTTATCCCGTCTTCCTTTTGACACCATAAACATCAATTGTTGCAATAGAAGAAAAAAGGACAATAGCCATTTCCGCCTTAGCTGCGAGAATTCCTAAATCCTAAGCACCAAATTCTAAACAAATTCTAATATCTAAACACAAAATTCACAAGAAAGCATAATATTCAACTAAAATTGTAGAGTCCCGAAATTATTTCGTCAAGAAACTTCACCTCAACTTATGGCGAAGCTAACAGACAAAAAGATCGAATGGGCAGTTGAGCAGGTAATAAACGAAGGTGAAAGCACAGAGTTGGTTGCAGCGATATAAGGTGTCTCAAGGAGAAGAATACAGCAATTGGTGCAGTATTATAGGGAAACAGGGACCTATGCTTGATAAGAAAAGAAGACCCAAAACTCATCTTAGCGATGATGAGAAGCGGAATAATCCGCAAACGAACGGTAAGATCGAGCGGTGGTTTCAGGAGTACAGAAGACATAGGTGGAGGTTTGATACCGCTTATGCGTTTGCAGAGTGGTACAATAACCGTGTCCAGGGGGCACTTGATCTGGAATACTTTGAAACTCAGAATGAGGCTTTTATTCGGAAAATGAGATGTGAGAACACGCTTGGAATGTTCATCGAGTGGAGTGAAAAGGAGGTAAGTTTATGAATAAGAAATCTCTTATGAATAGTAAGCGAAATAATATCAGGACTCAACATTGTCCATCATACGGCAAAAACTTTTATGAACAAACTTCTTTTCTAAATAAAGAAACTTTTGTTACCCTTAGCTACATTCAT
This sequence comes from Candidatus Methanophagaceae archaeon, assembly GCA_013374505.1. GTDB lineage: Archaea > Halobacteriota > Syntropharchaeia > Alkanophagales > Methanospirareceae > QENJ01. The sequence goes on along the minus strand of QENJ01000295.1, from coordinate 616 downwards.
GAAAATGTATTCCCGTACGTACCAAAGTTTCTGTAAATGTCCGCGTCTGATCAGTGAGTTGTCACATATAAAATGCCCCAGTGTGGTAAAGGACATCCCTTGGGCTTGCGGAGCCCAAGATCTGGGTTCGATTCCCAGCTGGGGCAGTTTCATATCTGGTATTTGCATAGCTAATAAAACAAACTTACTTTGGAAAAGAAAGGTTGTGTGAAAATCTGTGTAATCTTGTGGTTTACTAAACAAATACCTGCCAGCTATCCGAAACGCTGTTTAACACAGCTTTAAGCCACGCTAAAGGTTTATACCACAAAACTCAACGTATTTTTTGGTTCCTCTCTTTTGCATCACTTCAAGTCTATTCCAAATACGTGCTTGAAATTGCTTTCTATCGCTGCGTTCACAGTAGCCATATCGCTATTCCGTTGTCGCGCTATCTCCTCGTACACCACCTTCACGTGCTGCGGCACGTTCCGCTTTTCCCCCTCTTTAGGCGAAAGATAAGGTGCATCTGTCTCGGTAAACAAATACGAAAGTGGTGTCCGCTTCGCGACCTTCTTCATCGTTTTGCTTCGCACTATTGACGTAGGCAGCGAGACGTAATAGCCTTCCGCGCATA
>QENJ01000294.1 GCA_013374505.1 Candidatus Methanophagaceae archaeon | reverse complement strand
ATAAACATATGCAGTTTCAAGCTCTAAGTAGAGTGGCAAGTTCTAAACATTAAGCACCAAATTCTACAAAACCAACTGTCTAAATTGTGCAGCTAGCCTTAACGAAAGCGGGAGAAGTTCATGATAAAAAAGCAACCAAGAGCGATAGCGAAGAAGGGGCTATTTAAGTTTGTTGACGCGAGGTCCAATCAGGGATTCAAAGATAGCGACTTGCCCCCAACTGGTAATCACAGTTTGTGAATGAAGCGGGATTATCGGAGTTGCCCGGGAGAACAGTAGAAGAGGACATTTTTGTAGCAACCGTTAGCTTGGAAGAGCGGGCTTTTGAGGGTATAGCAATGCCTACGCGAATAAAAGAAGACGCGCCCGATGTAGGGCCCGTCTTTGTCGTTACGATAAAAGAGCCTCGAGGTATAGTATTACAGCTTTTCTGATGCAGTGGATCTTACTGTTGGTAGGTGGTAACACGCCCCAAGAATGTTTGGATTATGTTTGTAGTGGCTAAAAAGCGTCTTTGGCTGCTGCTTTGGATAACTCTGGATCAAAAATAAATCCTGCCCTCAGCCGTTATGATATTATGTACATCATTTAAATATTTCGGCGGGAATATAATAAGCAACAATATGGCAGACACATCGCAGACCCGAGATACAATGCCAATCGCGGAAAAGATAGGCTTAGCTTTCGCTTTACTGGTTGCGCTAATCGTGCTTGGGTTCTCGCTTTTTTCGTTAATTATAGACCTAGTCATAAATTTTAATTTATACGGCATCGTGATAGATTTGATATTCGTAGGAATAGGTATTTTTTTGGGTTATTTCTGCATTCGGATGTACAAGAAAACGACATATTACGAGAATTTGATGGATACTGCTTTTGATCAGGGCGTATATGAGCGACTGGAACCGGTACTGAGGAAAGTAGCAGAGACGCAGGTAGAAATGGAGACATTAGAGGGTCGGTTGGGCAAGATTGACCATATGGTTCAGACGGTGATAGACGAGCAGGTGAAGAGGGAAAGCAGCCCCGAGGTAGAGATAGAAAGAAGCATAGCTCCCGGAACTTCTATGCGTTTTGTGACCAAAGTTATCCTTTTGGTTATCGTATCTATGTCCGGCTTTACATTTATGATATCCACCTCATTTGGGCTGGTACATCTCGCAACTTTAGGTTTTTTCGTGGCGTGGTGGCTGCTAATAGCATCAGAATTTAACGTTTTTGATAGAAACGTCACATGGATAGTCCTCTTTTTGCCTATTATTCTGGTTCCTTTTAGCTTCATGTTTCTTAGCATTGCCGGTTTATATGGGCTAAATAATATACTCGGTATTTTTTATGCCTGCCTTGCACTATATGCCCTATTATACTACTCGTGGGCGGTATATGTGACAAAAGGGACGGTGCCTTTCAACCTTGACTTTATACATCACATTAAGCGTAAGTGAACAAAAAAACCGATAAGTTTTTAAATAGGTATAAGACAATTAGCGATAAGTGGTGTAAAATGAACAAGAAATTAGTTGGAACTATAATAGCAGTAGTATTGATAGGGGTACTAATGGCAGGCTGTGTGGATGAATCAGCGCCTGATAAGACGCCCACACCAAAACCGGCGGCAACACCGGAACCGATACAGACGCCAAAGCCGACAGTTGCGCCCGCGGTGAAACCACCCGCGCAAATGACGACTGGCTGTGACATGTGCCATAAGACGGAATCAACAGCGGAGTTACAGGCACACGTGAAAGGCGCGCAATCCTGTATGGGCTCAGAAATTGGTGATTGCCATAGTGGGGAAAAGTATGGTGGTGCAGATGCCAATGTGCATACAATCCATCCTGCATCGGCGGTTGGATGTGTAGGCTGTCATGGCAAGATACCGATAATCCCTCAGAATGGACCGCAAGGTACGTCTTGTGAGCAGTGCCACGGATTGCCAAATCCACTGGATCCATGTGAAGGACGTCTCGTGGAAGTCCACCTGGAAAGAGGCAGGGACTGCACGGTTTGCCACGTTGGAGAGATTTCACAGATACACGGGCTGCAATAAAACAGCCCTCTTTTTTTATTCTCTCTCTCCCCCCTTATATTTTTTTATTGTATATGACGTATAATTTCTACCGTGATTGTTTAGCTAACCACAAGATTACACAGATTTCCACGAGAAAGCAATACTATGGGTCCGGCTTAATGACCCTATTGGCTCTTTATCCCTTGTTAACAAAAATCTTGTGTTAATCTCGTGGAATCTCGTGGTTTCTTACCCCGCTGCTATACAAATACGATTTTATTAGACCAGATGGGATTATACAACATGATTTATTCTTTACAGTTTACTTTTTAGATACAACAAGTCCAAAATCAAACGACAAAGAAGGAAATCACCTTAGTTAAGCTTATTTGGTTGCCGATCAGGTCGAAAACAGAAGAAAGCAGCACATTCTCTGTTGAGAACTCCTTGTTGTTACTACTTGCAAAAAGACCCCACAATAAATCGCTACCACGATGACTTTCTTGTGTCTCCGTTTGTGTTTTTGCGGTACTTTCATCCACGGACTCTTGTATTATATCCTCAATAGTAGTGGAAGGAGGGGGGTGATGATTCTTGGAGGAGTTCCTCAACGTCTTCTTCTCCCTCTTTGACGAAGAATAATTTCACTATATCTGTACCCGGTATAGTGACTTTATAGGTCCCGGGAAGTTCCTTAGACACTAAGAAATGAAGTGTTTCCGTGTCACCACTGCCAACAGTAACCGCAGCTTCGGCTTCTTTTTTACCATTTATTAGCAGTGAAATCCTTTCCGTTCCTCTTTCACCCTCGTTCTTTACCGCGACCGAAATTGCAACGGGTTCGTTGGGTTTCACCGTGAATTGATCTATTTGCATGTCCGTCACTACGAATTTCGTGCCTTCAATTGCTTCGCTTTTCTGCGGCTGCGAAGGCGTTTCCACCTGTATCTCTTCCAGACTGCGCACGTAGAATTGTAGCCTTGCTATTTCCTCCAACGAATCGTCAATTGACTTTACTACACCCACATCTTCCAGGTCATCTCTATCCCCACCACACCCAGTCTCAATGAGGTTTCTCATCTGATTGTAGGGATTATCCTCATCATAATCATCATCATAATCTATGGTACCAAAGAACTTCTTAAGAGTCTCTGTGTCGTAAGCTACTTTCCTGTTTATTTTAGCTATTTCCGCCTTGTTCAAGCGATTATATGAATATATAGCAATACTATATCTGCCATACAGCCACCAGGATGGGATTGTCTTTGTGTACATCACATTCACATGCTCCTCGTAAGTTCTGCGATTTACCCCTATGTTGTCTATCACAACCACATTCCCCCGAGGGTCTTCTATGACATAGAACAAATCGACGATTATGTAACCTGCGTAATTCACGTTATACAGCACCGTGTACATTTCGATGGTATCGCCATGAGTATAACTATTACTACCCATGGTTGCCTGTCCAGTCCATACCCCCATATCAATCTCCACCTTCATCGCGTTAACAGCAGTAGCCGAAACAAGGAACAAGACTATTAACGTTAAGATTGCCAAGGTGTTTTTTCCGGATCGCTTCATTTCTTTACTCCATAAATTATTTCTTCCACATATACTTAAAATTAAACTGTTTACGTGATTAAAAATGAATATATTTTATTTAGCCCCCTGCAATATATCTAATGATGAAAAACAAATTAGTTGCGTTATTCCTCACAGCAGTATTCATTGTTGTCGTACCTGCCCTCGGTATGGGGGAGAAGGCTAGCGCGAACGAGGTAATTCCTCCGAATCCTATGGGGTTCATAGGGTCGTGGCATCCCGTGCCGGAGTGTGGGCAGTGTCACGTCACGCTTCTTTCTGAGAAGGAATTGCGTGCAAAACTCGGGTCTTGCAACTGTCATAAAGAAGCTTATACCAGCGGAGGGAATATAGACATGGAAAAGATAAGGACAGTAGCGCATGGTTCAAAGACCTGCGTGGCTTGCCACATAGGCAGTGGTCTGCTAAACAGTGCAGGGGAAATACCATCTGATGACCTCCATCAGGCCCACGTGAATGTAGATTGCCAGGCATGTCATGGTGTGGATGCTGAGCATCCAATACTACCAGAAACAGGAAATTGCAATTTTTGCCATCTTGGAGACGGTCATTCTATTCATGGCATGAAAACAGGCGAGTTATGCGTTTCATGTCATGGCGCGTTTGGGCTCGACTATAAGGATGAGGAATACCAAATGGTAGAGGGAATCCCGGTAGTGGTAAAACCGGAAGAGGTAAAATATCCAACAATATTAAATACGTTGAAAGCGTTGATAACGTTTATAATCGGAGGATAGAGGAATATTAAATGAGAAAGAAGACGACCGTTATTTGCATTAGCATTTTGGCGATAGCCCTATTTTTTACGTGTGCATGTATAGACATGGAAGAAGTGCCGGTTATAAATCTTAAAGCAGAGGTTAGTGTGGCAGATGAAAAGACGATATTAGAAATCGTCAGTGCGGAACAAGATACGATCAGTCCTTTGAAGAGTCCGAAGGGTACTTCCGCTAACTTCCCCAGCGTAGATGCGAAGGCAATAATCAATTATGGTCATGGTGGCGTCAGCTATTGGGCGGCAAAGGAATACACGGGTGAAGGCACGTATGAACTTCTAATCGGCTTTGATAAGGACCGCGTACCAAAAAAGGACGATGTTGTGAAGATACTCGTGCGAGTAATAGGTGGAAATGGTAAAGCGATAGCGGGTGATACGTACATTTTAATCTGGGAATGAGAAATGGAAACGGGTGATTTTTTCATACTTTTAGCTTGTTTCTTACTGCTATTTGATTTTATCCTGCTATTAATGGCAAAGAAAGAACAAAAAGCGAAGAAGAGATATGAACACGCGTTTTTCGCGGCTGCTATCGCGTGCGTGCTGATAATCGCTGCATACTTCCGGCTCACTATGGAGTTCGTGAAGGATAACTTCGAGTTATTTGAAGTTTACACGTACAGTTCTTCGGGCTTAGATCTGGCGTATAAAGTAGGAGACCCGTGGATCGGGAGTAGCGGGTCAATGCTATTCATAATTTTCTGCTTTGCGGTATTATATCTTGTGTATAGGTTTGCAGGATTGGGAAAAGAGTGCGAGTATCGCACAACCACCTACAAAATAGTTGACCTCTTACTCATCTTCTTTATCCTCATCACCCTGCTGAAGAGCCCTTTTGTGGTTATGCCGGGTACTCCACCGGATGGTGCAGGTCTCAATCCGCTGTTGCAAACGTTCTGGGTGCTTGTCCATCCGCCCGTGGTCTTTCTGGGTTATGTATTTGTCTTCTTCGCGTTCGCGCTGATGCTGGCGGGGATGATAACCGGGGAGAGCGAGAATCGAGAAC
>QENJ01000293.1 GCA_013374505.1 Candidatus Methanophagaceae archaeon | reverse complement strand
TCTCTATCTTCACTTCTTTTATCGCACCGTTAACGCCACCAATTCCGCACGTTATACTGGCACCTTCAAACGCGGGACCCGCAGCACATGACGTTGCAATCATCCTGTCTTTATTTCCCAGTACGATTTCCGTATTGGTCCCAACGTCTATTGCCATGCCTATCTCATCGTGTTTGTACATCTCAGTCGCAAGCACCACCGCCAACGCATCAGCACCGACAAAACCGCCGATCAGTGGAAGCCCGTAAACCCACGCTCTGGGATTCGCCATAAGCCTGAGCTCTTTCACTGTTTTACTCACCGACTTTGTGCTCTCCGGTTCGTAAGGGCTTTTACCCAGCGACTCGACGGGATAGCCAAAGAACATGTCCCTCATTACTGGATTTCCGACTACTACAATGTCATATACATTTCGGTGCTCTGTCAGACCTCTAATCATCTCGCTCACGACATTGCGTATTTCTATTTTGAGCGTATCCTTTTCTCTTCGCGCAAATTCTATCCGCGAGATTACGTTATTACCGTACTTTGTCTGTGGATTTTCTCTTGAACTCGTAGAAAGCACAGCCCCGGTTTCAAGGTCTATTAGATACATGGCAAGCGTGGTTGTCCCTATGTCAAGAGCGATTCCGTATAGTGCACCCGTGTACTCGCCCCCATCTATTGATACTCGTTCATCAGTCTGGCGTACAAGAGGTTCAAGCGGTATTTCCTTATATTCACCGAACTCTAAGACGTAGTAAGTTCTTCTTGGCACTCGCACGTAAATGTGCTTGTCGATTTTTGATATTCTTGCCTGGCACGCGAGTCTATGACTATCATCCTGAATAAATTTGTTTTCAGTCTCTGTCTTATCCCTCAGCGCCCCGGGTGCGCACTCAACTTCAATCAGACACTGACCACATTTGCCTTCTCCGCCACAAGATGCGTTTATCTCTATCCCAAGCTCCTGTAAATAAGAAAGTATAAACCGCCCTTTAACGAGTTTTGCTTCTTTTCCACACTCTGGAAATATGATGTTCATAAAACTTTACCAGTAGTACAAAGGGAAAACGGTATTTTAAATCTTTGTTTACCTTATTAATCCTATGGACACAGTGGACGCACTGCTTGACGTAAAAAAGAAGAGTATAGAATCTTTTTGCGACGAAATGCTGAACAGTGGAACGGATGTATATGGCGTTATTGACGAGCTGACCAGTGGACTAAGGGAAATCGGAGATGGTTACAAAGAAATATACTTTGACGCGGAACTCATGGTCGCGGGCTGGAACGCGAAAAAAGCGTTAGATATTCTTAAACCGCTACTAAAAGAAGCGGGAAAAAATAGTATAGGTAAAATCGTTATCGGTACGGTCAAAGGAGACGTTCACGATATCGGGAAAGATATAGTCAATATAATGCTGTCTTCAGAAGGTTTTGAAGTAATTGACCTCGGCACGGACGTCAGCAAGGAGCAATTTGCGGATGCCGTGCGTGAAGCCGAAGCCGACATCCTCGCAATGTCTGCGTTACTTACGACAACACGGGCATATATGGCAGAGGTAATAAAGTATTTTGAAGAAGAAGGCTACACGGTAAAGATAATGGTCGGCGGAGGCGCAGTCACTTCGGAATATGCCTCGGAAATCGGTGCAAACAGCTACGGTATGGATGCCATTGACGCGGTAAAGAAGGCAAAGGAGCTTGTGTAACTTTTATGTACAAAAATCCATATACCGGTAAATTCATCGCGTTTGAAGGGCTTGATGGTGCGGGCTCTACAACGCAAGCGGGAAAATTGACTGTTTACTTAAAGGAGCAGCTTAAAAAAGTGCATCTTACTAAAGAGCCCACGAATAATCTTATCGGTGGTCTGATTCGTGGGCAGTTGACAAAAGAATGGCGAACCGGTCCGGAATGCCTTCAGCTATTGTTTACGGCGGATAGAGCACATCACTTAGAGAAAGAAGTAATCCCGCTGTTAAAGCAGGACATAACTGTGATAACCGACCGCTACTTCTTTTCTTCTGTTGCTTTTGGATCTTTGGGTATAGAAGACCGCGACTGGCTACGGAAGATTAATGACCGGTTTATACTGCCGGACATCACGTTTCTGCTCCATGTATCGCCCCAGGTTTGTCTTCAGCGGATAAAAACGAACCGGTTTCATCTGGAACTGTTTGAAGAAGAAGAGCATATAGCGAAGATCTGGCGCACTTATGACGAGCTGGCACAAGAATTTGAAAATGTACATGTCATCAATGGCGAAAGACCCGCGGAAATGGTGTTTGCGGACATTCTAAAAATCGTAAATGCGTCCTTATAACAGTAATTCAACGCCTATGCGCTTCACCCACCAGTTCCGCAATGTCTTTATATCCATTTGCGACAAGAAACACATTTAGCTCTTCTTTTAGCTTAGAAAAAATCGCGGGTCCTTCACTTACCAACGCACTGCCAACCTGAAACAAACTCGCACCGTTCTTCGCGTATTCTATCACGTCCTTAGCGGAAAATATACCTCCAACTGCTATTAAGGGTATCTTCAACTCTTTATATAAAGCAAAAATGACTTCCTTACCGCCGACCGTAAGTACAGTACCCGATTTGCCGCCGTAACCCGAGGGATTGCCCAAAATAGGAATTCCCAGCGTAGAGTCAAGAGGTCGAGTCATTACGGTATTAATAGCGGTGATAGCATCAGCACCCGCCTTCTCCAGCGTCATTGCAAATCCCGCCGGGTCACCCACGTTAGGCGATATTTTCACAGCTAAAGGGATAGGCTGCACAATCGCGCGTATCTCCTTTATTATACTCCTCAGTAATTTAGGATTGTTTTCAACGGCAACGAAATCCGAATGTGGACAGGAGGCATTAAATTCAAGCATGTCTATGGGATAACGGATAGCGCGTTTCGCTACTTCGCGGCATTCCGCCACGTCTTTACCGAATATACTCAGTATCAAGGGCACATCTGCACGTTTCGCATCTTCTATCTCCCGTCCGTAGTTCTCGATCCCCGGGTTTGGAAGCCCCATTGCATTTGCATAGCTGTGAGGCGATACTTCAATGAATGTAGGGTTTGGGTAGCCCTCTCGCTCATACAGCCCAACTGATTTTGTCACGACAGCACCCGCACCTGCTACTGCGTATCTATACAGTAACTTCCCGGAAACGCCAAATCCTGCTGCGTTCGCAATTGGATTGCTAAAATCAATCCCGCAGAATTTTGTTGCTAACAGGGGTTCGTATTCGGGCGTGAAAAGCGAAGAAGGCCGGGATATTAACTCATCGGTATCAAGCGTAATAGGGATTCGTTTACCGCTCTTCTCGCGCTTCCAGATCCCAAATTCCGTGTGTTTCAGCGTCTCAGCATCGAAAACCGGGCCGTCTTTACAAACTTGATAACCGCCAATGTCACAAGAGCCACATGCACCGCATCCACATTTTACTATTCGCTCTACCGAGACTTGCGTGGGTATCCTCGCCCGGTTCGTGATCGCACAAACTCGTGCCAGCATCAGTTCCGGACCACATGTCAACACCTGTTCAAATCGTTCACCCGCAGCCAGTATTTCGTCTAATAACGCTGTGACCAGCCCTTTGTAGCCTTCAGAACCCTCTTCGGTCGCTATTCTTACGTCACAGCCTATTCGCTCAAAATCATGGATATATAAAAGCTCTGCACTACTTTTTGCGCCTACAAGAACCACAATGTCCTTACCTGATTCTTTTGCACGCTTTGCGGCAAACAGTAAAGGCGCTGCACCATAGCCGCCCGCGACCATGCAAATCCTCTCGCCTGTTATTCTGAATCCGTTACCATAGGGGCCTCTTAGACCGATCAAATCACCTACGTGCTTTTGATGTAGGCTGTGACTACAATCGCCGACATCCGCAATTGCTATTTCTATTTCACCTGTCGTGGTAGCAGCGGCAATTGAGATTGGTATCTCGTCTACTCCGGGATTCCAGACCATAACGAATTGCCCGGGTTCGCTTTCTTTGGCTATTTCGGGCGACTGGAACTTGAAGGTCAGTACTACTTCGGTTTCTGTTCTTAGTTCTTCTAGTCTATGCAGTGTGGGGATGTTGAGTGGCATTTTTTATTTTCCTTTATTAAATTCAAATAAGTTTAATGTTTCTTTAAATGTCAGTTGCTAGACCTGTTGTTTGAACCTGAGGAAGGAGGTGTAAAAGAATGATATGGCAACATTTTGGTAAGAAAAAGTATTCACCTAGAGGGTGGTATATACAAAGTAGTTCGGATATACTACCAAAATGGAATGATATGCGAAGTATTGCGGATATAACGAAGTTATCTGCCATGCTTAGGAGGAGACAAGATGTCAAATAGTACGGAAATAAGTATCCGTCCTGCAACGGCGGGTGATGTTGGTGCGATTTCTACCATTCTGCGAGAACTTGGTTGGTTTAACCATGTCAATAAAGAATCTCCAGCGGACACAAAGGCACGTATTGCTCAACACCTGGAACTTTGTAATTCCGATGAAAGCCATACTGTTTTTGTAGCGGAAAACCAGAACGGTGAATTCATTGGATATATCGCAGTTCATTGGCTACCGTACTTGATGTTGGCTGGCTCTGAGGGTTATATCTCTGAATTGTTTGTACGTGAATCTGATCGAGGTAAAGGCGTTGGTCGCAGGTTGCTGGAAGTGGTCAATGAGCAAGCCATAAAACGTGGTTGCACTCGGCTTATGCTGGTGAATGGGCGAAACCGTGAATCGTATAAAAGGAGTTTTTACCAGAAACTTGGTTGGAAGGAACGGCAGGAGGTTACTAATTTTGTTTTGCTATTACCAAGAAAGACATAATATCGGCACGGCAGATAACACGGGCTTTGCGGCTTCGTTTCACTTCGCCCAAACCGCCTTCGGCGGCTTCGCAAAGCCCAGGAACGTTAAGTGAAATAATGCAAGGGAACTCCCAATAAATAGTTTACCCAAAGGCATGCTCATAATAACTCGATAGTGCCAAATTAACCGCATAGTTCACGGAGAACGTGGAGGATTTAGATTTTAGAATAGGGCTACCGACACCTGATACCCAACACCTAATTTTCTCTGCGGTAACGCTGGGTAAATTATTGGTTGTGAGTTCCCCAAGTCAGAAAAACGGGAGGGATAAATGTGTTAGAAGATAAGCTTAATGCAATCTATTAATCTATGTAGTATTGATCTATATCCTTCTTTATTTACACTCAAATCTTCATCCCACTACCCGGTCGCCACACCAACTCCCGTTCAATAGTCCGTAATCCGCTATAATCGCCTTCCAAGCACTTCTGCACCGCACTTACCAAATCTTCAGTTCTCGAACGAAGATAGCCCCTTGCATCCTCGTAAATTCCGTTTTCCGTTTTTGCTATTGCACAGGCATATTCACCCAACGTTTTTCTATACGTACTCAAAAATCCACTCTTAA
>QENJ01000120.1 GCA_013374505.1 Candidatus Methanophagaceae archaeon | reverse complement strand
CACGATGAAAATGTGGGGTCCGATGGATGAAAAATTAAAAAATCACTGACTTTTTCGATTGTGCCGCTCTGTTCCAATTGCGCACCGAAAGTCCGGAAAATGTTTTTAGCCAGTATTCGCAGTTCCTCGTTGTCTGTCAGTGCTGCAATCCGAAGCAGGTTCTGTGCGGCAATCGAATTGCCAGAAGGAATAGGGCCGTCGTATACTTCCTTTATAGCTGCCGGGAGCTCTGTTTCGCCATAGCGATTGAAGAAGAATCCACCATTCGTTTTATCCCAGAACAGCTCAACCACACGATCATTCAGTTGGAACGCTTCACGCAGCCATTTCGGATCGAAGCGGGCTTCGTATATGTCGAGCAATGCCGCGATGAGAAAGGCGTAATCTTCCAAGGTGCCGTGAATCGCAGCTTCACCGGCGCGGTAGCGTCTAAATAATTGCCCTTCTTTACTGAGTTTATTGAGGATGAATTGAGTTGCAGAAGTTGCCGCGTCAAGAAAGCGTCTCTCACGTAATACCTGATAGCCAAGTGCGAATGCGGAGATCATCAGACTATTCCATCCGGTGATAATCTTATCGTCAGTTTTTGGTCGTATACTTCGGTTACGCGCTTCAAGAAGCTTCTGATTGCTCCTGTTGATGAAATTGGCAGTATCTTTGTTGACTTCGCCATTAGCTACATGAAGTACACTTTTGCCGCCTTCAAAGTTCCCTTGCTGTGTTACTCCATAATAGCGGCAGAAGAGTTCGCCATGCTCTTCACCAAGAACCGATATTATCTCACTGGGTGACCATACATAGAACGCGCCCTCGATGTCTTCGCTATCTGCATCTATCGCAGAGTAGAACCCGCCGCTGGAATCGGTCATCTCTTGCAGCACCCAATCCAGCGTCTCGGTTGCAATCTGAGCAAAGAATTTATCACTTGTAACCTGATATGCCCAAAGATAAACCCTGACTAAGAGTGCGTTATCGTATAGCATCTTCTCGAAATGAGGAACCAACCAGTACCTATCGGTAGAATAGCGATGAAAACCACCACCCAGTTGGTCATAAATGCCGCCACGTGCCATCGCGTAAAGGGTCTTAGTCACCATTTTTAATGCGTACTGTTCCTGCTTCCTATGATAATATCGGAGCAAGAACGAGAGGTAGCTGGGCAATGGGAACTTCGGGTTCTTTGCTGACCAAGCAGCCACATCGGCACCAAATCCGCTATGGTCTGAGTCGAACCGTAGGACGAGTTGTTCAAAAGCATTATCAAGGAGGTCTGGTGAGATTTCACCACTCGGAGGTTTGTACAGGTATGAGTTGCGCAAGTGTTTCGTAATCTCTTCGGAATTTTGCTCAATATGCTCTCGGTGATCATGCCATAAGTTCATAATAGTCCGCAGGACGTCGTTAAATGCGGGTAAGCCATGATGCCCGGGTTCAGGTGGGAAATATGTTCCACCGTAGAACGGCTTCAGGTCTGGCGTAAGGAAAACCGATAGGGGCCAGCCACCGGTGCCCGCCATCATCTGCACCGCCTTCATGTAGATTTCATCTAAATCAGGACGCTCTTCTCGGTCTACTTTTATGCATACGAAGTTGGCATTGAGAAGCTCGGCTGTTCGCACGTTCTCGAAGGATTCGCGTGCCATTACGTGACACCAGTGGCAGGTGGAATAGCCAATACTGATAAAGATAGGTTTATGCTCTTCCTTGGCACGTGTAAACGCTTCTTCTCGCCAGGGGTACCAGTTTACCGGATTGTAGGCATGTTGCAACAGGTAGGGACTTTTTTCGTTTATGAGGGCGTTTGGAGTCATTCCTTTCGTTTTATCGCTGCTGTACATGAGGGTCTCCTTTTGTGTAGTAGTTTTGATTACAATTATAAACTCCGTACAAGTATATAAAAAAAACATTGGAATTCTTATATGATGTTACATCCATAGTATCATATAGCGGAGAAAATGAAAAGGACAGAAGAGGATATAGAAAAAGAATGGTGAAGGTAACAATATGGTATTCAGTACGTCAGGAATAGGAAGTTTAGTTATAGATGTGGGAATAGTGATAGTAATATTGGTGGTTTTAAAGATGTTGAAAATACCAATAGTAGTAGACCCTTTTGGAGAAAAAAGTGTTCATTTAAGGAATGTACAATCAAAAGATAAAGACCTATTTAATAAGTTTTGGTTAAAGACCGGACGTGAATGGAAAAAGGAGATCATAGATAAAGAAGTTAAGAAAGGCTTACAAGAAATTAAAATAGTGGCAGGGGAGATTTACGAAGGAACACGAGAGACAATACGGTATTGCTTAGAAGAAAAAAGAATGAAAGTATTCATCGTTGCTGAACAGGGCTTAAAATGCCCCACAGAAGATTTGAAAGAATTTATAGCAAATTCCAATTTCAAGTTACGCATTTCAGATAAAAGACCAGAACATCATAAGACTATTATAGGCCAAAATATACTTTTAGAAGAATATCACACTCGGCATGACCCTTATAAAAAAGCGTTGGGCATAGAAAATGCATATGCTGACGTGTTAGAGTATCATAATGATATTTTTAACTCAATTTTCCGAGACGCACAAGAAATTAAGTCAGATCTAGATTTGGATGAAAAGACTGTATGTATATATAAACCAGGAAAATGATACCCGAAACATCAGAAATAATGTTAATAGGCATCATAGGTAGCATTATAGCAACAACACTCAGTTTAACTATTCTTAATATTTCTATGACGCATAGATTATTCCGTACAGGAATTACACCGGTTCTAATGGCAACTTTGCTATTCTCTTTTTCCTGGATTACATCTCTTGTTTACATAATTACAGGTACCGCAGTTAGTTGGATTCTTGAGTTAACTATTCATTTATTATTTATCGGAGCGATATTTATTCTATTATCCATCTTTACATATCTTATAAAGATTGATGAGATTTTATTTTACATGAGAGGAAACAAAAGAACTCTTTGAAAACCATAATAAATCCTCTATCTTCTTTCTGAGTTCCGCTTTTGCTCCTCTCTATCCCTACCTTAAGGTCGTTAACAATAGGATAGATATCCATAAACTACTGACCAGAGCAGAATATTGATATCACTGCCTGCCAGGTTGTTTGCCATTTCCTTTGATCTGTTCACGCCAGGGTCAATATCGCGGACATCTCGCCCGGTATCAAATCCGTTTTCTTTAGGGTTCTGTTCTATTTTCTTAGCAGCTTTTGTGTCGTTTCTATGCAAATATCAAAAGAGGTAGGAGTGTGGCCATCCCTGAGGAAGGCATATTTATTATTAATGGGACGCAATAAATCAAACAATTGTCTCTTCTAACTGGTTGGACGAAAGAGAAAGCTTTAATATTTTAGTTGTACTCTACCAGGAGTTAGGTAATAGACTTGTTGCGAAATGATTTGGCAAAGCCCGGAGAATGGAGATCCGTAAAAAGGAGTAATATGCGCGGAGTAATGGATGCCTTAGAAGGCAGCAGTTTATATGATTTTATATCGCAACAAGTCTAATATAGAGCGTCCTTTGCACCGATCATCTTCGCGGCTTCTACATAATTCCGGTACCTTAGCGGTAGCATTGCAGAGCGTATAACTCAAGTGGTTATGGGCCAACTGAGAATGATGAATATAACTATGAGGTTCCAGATGCTGGGTCGCATGAATGCTGCGATTACTATTATCAGTGGCAGTCGCGGAATCGCAAGGAACACATCTATGATTCGCATAAGGAAGAACCCGAACCGTTCAAAGTATCCCGAAAGAAGACCAAGAACTGTCCCTATTACAGGATACGGCCGATACGAAGAAAGCAATAAATAAAGATACCCGCGCACCGTATATTAACTCGCTTAAAATATCCTGTCCTATATCGTTCGTGCCCAGCAGATGTCCAGAGCTTGGAGGCTCTATTGGCTTTATACATTTCATGTAGGTTGTATGGTGCGATATAAGGAGCAAAGACCGCCATTACTATGAAGAAAAGTAATATCGCAAGTCAGACCAATCCGAGCCTCTTCTTTTTATACTCAGTCCAGTAACCTTTTACATCTGTTATATCTCTCATTTTCACTTATGTTGCAACCGCGGGTCTAACCGTACATAGACCATGTCCGCAACGAAATTTGCGGCTATGATAACCAGAGTGATAACCAGGAATGCACCCTGCAATAAAGGATAATCACGATATGTAACCGCATCAAAGAGCAGTCTTCTAACGCCCGGATATGCAAATACCGTCTCCACAAAGATCAATCCACTAATCATGAAGCCCACTAG
The DNA here is from genome assembly GCA_013374505.1 of Candidatus Methanophagaceae archaeon. Lineage (GTDB taxonomy): Archaea > Halobacteriota > Syntropharchaeia > Alkanophagales > Methanospirareceae > QENJ01. The sequence continues at coordinate 1,200 of QENJ01000120.1, read as the reverse complement.
CAGGGCAATCATCGTGGTAATTGAGAGCAGCAGAAAGAAGTGAGGGATAGGGAAATGGCAGAGTTAGCGGAGCATTTCAGCAAGTTCTCTGAACTGAAGAAGCCTGTAACTTATATTCGCAATGGTCTGGGAAATTGGTACACATGCCTACTTTATCCTGGTATGGAGCCAACAAACAATCTCAGCGAGCTGGCTATCAGGGAGCACGTGCTCATGCGGAAGACCATAGGTACTTTTAGATCTGAGGATGGCGCTGAATATTACCAGTACATCGCTTCGGTCTTCACCTCGTGGCGGTTACAGGGAAAAGATGTCTACGATGAGCTTAAAAAATTGCTCGTCAATGAGCTTTGTTTGAGGTGAGCTATACAAATACTAATTATAAACTCCGCAACAGGTACAAGAAAACCGAACACGTCTCCACGGTAAAGCTCATACTGTCCACAGCAACAAACTCGCCAAACTACTTCTTCCAATCCTCTGCCACTATTACTGGAACGGTAACCACCACCAAAGTAAATTCATCTCTTGTCGAGTAGGGCTCATAGTCCACCTTCTGTTGGAGTATTGGCTCCAAGGTTACTATGAGCCCCCTCACAGAACCGGACTTGAAGTTTTCCCTCATCCGGCTCTTCAGGAGTACATCCTCTACTTTTGTTTGGATAGGGCATAGAAATGATATATCTTTGGTTTTGGCAGTGGATTAAAAGAGAGAAAACGATTGAATTGACCCCAATTATAGCTCTTCCTCTGGCTTCGCCTGTTTACCCACTTAAAGGCGAGTTGCTCCGTATGATAGTAGAAACTCTGTAATCCCCGTATATTGCCACTTATACCGTAGTACTGGTAATGTCCCGTCATCTTTTGTGCTAACAATGGCCACCATAGCTCTAATTTCATGCGATTTCGAACGCCCTTTAGCCACAGATTCATTGCTTTCATCTTCTGCCTGAACTTCTTGCTAGATGTCTTTCGCCCACTTTAAATTTACCGTTACGGGTTTTATCGCAGTAGAGCGTAAAACCAAGGAAGTCAAAAGTTGCACATTTCTTACCCTGTTTCCTTGCTTGCTGACATGCATAGCGACCAAACTTAATGATTCTGCTCTTCTCTTCCGAAATCGTCAGTCCAAATTTAGCCAGTTTTTCTCTTAATGCTTTCCCAAACGCTCTGGCTTCATCATCGTATTGAAAACATACA
>QENJ01000292.1 GCA_013374505.1 Candidatus Methanophagaceae archaeon | reverse complement strand
GGCGCAGGAGCATAAGGGCAAGAAAATTGTGGATAACCCGTATTCGAAAGATAAGTTCGAGTATGACGAAGCGAATGACCAGTTTATATGCCCTAATGGTGACGTACTCGTCAGGAAGGGTGAATATATGGTTAAAGGTAAGTTACAGTACTCATATTCTGGTGCGAACTGCAGTGAATGCCCGTTTCAGGCAGAATGTGCCGGAAAAGGCAAAAAAAGGAAAATCACTAGCGATGACTATGAGGCGGAACGCAGGCGGATGGCTGCTAAGATGCAGTCAGAAGCGGGTAAAGAAGAGTACAAAAAGCGAAAGGCAACTGTTGAATGGCCGTTTGGGAATATCAAGTATAATATGAAGTTTTTTGAGTTCCTTACTCGGGGTATAGCGAATGTGCGTAATGAGTTTAATCTGGTGTGCACGGCACATAATATGAAGGTGATGTGGGCAAAATTATGTAGAATGGGGATTTCATTAAGTGAAATTGTCGGTTTGGTATCTGGTCAGGCAGCTAAGGTGGCTGCTAATTAGGGTTATTCGTTGTACTTCTCGTGAGGTTCTCGTACTTTGGGTCTTTGGTTGTTTGGTTATTTGTTTGTTGGTGGGTGTATTTTTTTGCCGCTATGGCTGTGATTTTTGTGGGACAGCCTCAGTAGATTAAAACCCATGATCAAGGCAGCAAAAACCATTAAGTATCATTGGGATGGTGTCATGAATTATTTTGATTCGAAAATCACTAATGGGATTTTAGAGGGCACTAATAGTGTTGTACAATTATTAAAACGGAGTGCTCGTGGTTATCGAAATATCCCAAATTTCATCACTATGATATACCTTCGATTGGGTCACTTAAAATTCCAACTACCCACATGAAATAGCGAAGAGCCAAATCTGTGTGAATCTGTGTGAATCTGCATCCTAAATAGATAGAACTTGTACTTTATATTACCTGAAGTTGAACTCATAACTATATGTTACCCAAAGCCCCACCCCAAAAATATCGAGTCGCAACGCTATTTCGTAATTCTTTCAATGCGTTCAAGGTCTGTTTGTACGATACAATTACGTATCAAGTTCTTTTTGCTATTCTATTGAATATCGTGATCCTACCGATACTGTATCTCATCTACGACTTTTTATTTGATATAAAAGGTTACCCTGCTCTGCTCAATACAGATATTGCATCTTTTTTTGTTCAGTTTCCGCGGTATTATCGCAGTCCTGTTGTTTGCCTTTGTTGCAATCGCGATTTATTGTATTGAACAATTTGGATTACTTTTTATCACCACGAGTTATCAGACCGGCGAAAGAATGACCGCCGTTTCTGCTCTTAGACAATCTGCCAAACAACTCCCTGTTGAGTTAGCGGCTGTAGTAAGAAAAGCGTTATATTATGTAGCAGTACTCGCAATTTTTTTGGCCCTTGCAGCAATAAATCTCGTATTCCGTGATAGCGGGTTCTTTATTCCTTTGTTAATCATATTAGCAGTACTATGTATCCTTTCTTTGTATTTGCGGTATATCAGATGGATTTTTGTAGACTATTTTGTCGTGCTAGAAGGCAAGAAAGTTTCTGACGCTTTTGCATATAAACTAAATCGGAAGCTATTCCTGGAATTAGTAGTAACAGTTTTGGCATGGTTTTTCTTGATCGGGTTGTGCTCAGCCGTTATAATTCTCGTATTCAGTGCCCTGAGCTGGCTATCGCTCTATGTTTTTGTTGATAACCCGGTATTGCTTGCACCTGTTTTTTCTGTTCTCGTAGCTCTTTTCTCCCTTATTCTTATTATACTTTCCTTAGTCCTCAATTCACTTACTAGTAATCTCTTCACAGAGTTGTATTACCAAAATAAAGCACGAGAAAGAACGGGTTCTGATATTATTGTACCAGAGCCGAAAGAATTGTGTTTTCCCAGTACGCCCGAGGTGCGTAAGAAACAGATTCATGCTGCTCTTGGCATATGTCTGGTGGGAATCGCTATAGCAACCTTTTTCTTGATTCCCGTAGTCCAGGACGACATTGATAGCATTGACAAAACGGTGTACGTGACTGCGCATCGTGGTAGTTCTGCTCGTGCACCGCAGAACACGATTAGCGCTTTTGAAGCCGCGATTGAAGATAAAGCAGATTATGCCGAGCTTGATGTACAAGAGACAAAGGATGGCGTTGTAGTTGTGATACATGATTCCAACTTACGTCATGTGGGTGGTGTGGACGCAAATATCTGGGATCTTAACTATTCGGAGTTACAAGAGATAGATGTGGGGAGTTCGTTCTCACCCGAGTTTGCGGGAGAAAAAGTGCCCACGCTTGACGAAGTGATAGATGTAACAAAAGGTAAGATAAAACTAAATATCGAGCTAAAAATGAGTGGCCATAAGAAGAACCTGGTAGAGAAAACAGTCCGGATTGTTGAAGAACGAGGAATAAAAGATGAATGTGTGCTATCATCATTTGATTACAATGCACTGCAAGAAGTAAGAGCGTTAAATCCGGATTTACCGATAGGTATGATTATTGCTTATGTTATAGGCGATTATGCAGAATTAGATGTTGAGTTCTATAGCGTTGAGCCGAATTTAGTATTAACCAAGAAATTTATGCGTGATGCGCATGATGACAATAAAGAAGTACATATCTGGACTCTTAACCCGAAAGCAGATGTCAGTGGGTATGTAGATTTGGGTGTGGATACCATCATAAACGATGATCCGGTCATGATTCGTGAATTACTGCACGAGAAACAAAATCGGAGCAAAATAGAAAAACTAACCACTAAATTCTTTACCTTTGTTGAATAACGCTTCACACACAAAAACGGTAGTCCAATAGACAGTTATATATAGTGGGTCTGTCATAGTATGTGTGCGTGAAATACTGAAACCCGTGAAGAAGGGTTATTGGCATAAAAAGAGTTAGGAGGTGATATGTATGGAAAAACGGAAGACTATTGTTATTGCGGCGATTGTAGTAGCAATCTTTGTGACGTCATTGTCTATGGGCTGTGTGGATCAACAGAAAGAGGAATCAGTAACCGAGGAACACCAGGAGTCTAAAGAGGTAGTCCAAACAGATGATGCGGCGCAAAAGCTAAAAGAGAGTGAGGGCGTAAAAAAGGAACCCGACAGTTCTGATTCCAACGAGGTGCTGCTCACTGCAGCGGACAACGGTACAGAGGTCGGAGTGAAAAACGGGCAAGCTTTGGCTGTCGTTCTGGACTCGAACCCGACTACCGGCTACGAGTGGGAGGTTGCAGAAGCACCGGATGTGCAGGTCCTGCAGCAAGTAAGTGAAATAGAATACGAGTCAGCCCCTAATCCGGAAGATATGGTCGGTGTTGGTGGTGTGCAAACCATCCGGTTTAATGTTGTGGGTGCCGGTAGAACCGCCCTTAAGATGGTGTATCGCCGCTCGTGGGAGAAGGATGAGGCGCCAGCAGAAATATTCGCTATAGATGTGGTAGCACGCTGACCTGCGAATGTGGACGAGAAGAATGTTGTGTGACGCAGAAATGACCGCAACCGTTGTCGAAGGACAAATAACAATAAGAGCAGTTTTGGGGATTAGTAGGGGAAACAGGAAACTGTTATTCTTGCGGCTATCGTAGTAGCAATCTTTGTTACGTCCTTGTCTATGGGCTGCGTGGATCAACCGAAGTAAGTCGAGTAACTTAGTTCTGAGCAAAAGACAGAACTAAAAGCGGAATTCAAATAGGGTAACTACGAAGTAAAATTGGTGGGGGGGGCGTCCCCATTTTCTTTTATGCCTGGGTTTAAATTTTGACTTTTCCATTGCATATAAAGTACAAGTTCTAACTATTTAGGACGCAGATTTACGCCGAAAACTAGTTCTTCAAATACCTTACGTTTAACTTCCGGTTTAGTGCCAAAAATAAGTTCTATCATCATTGCATTCCCATAAACCTTTTCCCGAAAACCAGAACCCCGTTTATTATAAACTCGATATAAGATTCTAATAAACTCATCCGTCAATTCCGTATATTTAAAATCCGGATTATCTGCGTTCTTCTGCGTCCGATTATCATAATGTATTCTTTCTTTTTTTTCTTGTACTTCGCCCGGCAATTACAATAATAAACAGTTCTGTGCAAAAAAAACATATGCTTTTATATAGACGGTCGGCTATGTTGTGTGTGGTGCAGAAATGACCGAAACTTTTATAGAAGGTTAAATAGCAAAAAGAACGTTAGGGGGTGATTAGTATGGAAAAGCGAAAAACTATTATTCTTGCGGCTATTGTAGTAGCAATCTTTGTTACGTCCTTGTCTATGGGCTGCGTGGATCAACCGAAGGAGGAAGAAACAAATGAGAAACTCGATGAGGCTAAGGAAACAATAAAAGAGGATCTTGGTAAGGCTAAGGAAACAGTAAAAGAGGATGTTGATAAGGCTAAGGAAACAGTAAAAGAGGATGTTGATAAGGCTAAGGAAGCAATAAAAGGGGATGTTGGTGAGACGAAAGAAGCAATAAAAGGGACCGTCAATGCGACTAAAGAAGCAATTAACACTACTGTCAATGCGACCAAAGAAGCAATTAACACTACTGTCAATGCGACCAAAGAAGCAATTAACACTACTGTCAATGCGACCAAAGAAGCAATTAACACTACTGTCAATGAAACTACGGAAACAACACAATAAGTAGAACTATAAAGGAATATAAGGAAGTAAAAGGGGGAGAAACTTTTTCTCCACCTCTTACGTCCTGACGTTTAAGATTTTTTTTGTTTCTTTTTTTAATTTGTTTAGTAAACCACCAGATTACACAGATTTTCACGAGAAAGCAATACTATGGGTCCGGCTTAATGACTCTATTGGTTCTTTATCCTATGCTAACCCAAAAATCTTGTGTTAATCTCGTGTAATCTCGTGGTTTGTTACCCCGCTGCTATACAAATACAAAAATGTTATTGCATATCTTCCCCCTTTTATCTCCTTATTCTACGTTGACTTTTTGATACAGAAAAAGGGGCGAACCACAAAAATACCGAATAAGTTTTTATACTCCTAAGCTTTGATAACGTACATTATGAAAGTAGGCATCGTTATTTCGTATATTCTGAAGGCACTTATGGTGATATTGATACTTATAGCAGCCACGAGGGGGCAAGTGGACACTGGCCATTTCCGGTGTTCTTGCTTTACTTATTTGTATGCTACCCGCAATTATAAATCGAAGGTACGATGTAACCCTGCCTTTGGCACTTGATTGTTTGCTTACACTTGCGTTATTGCTACATATAGGTGGCCAGGTTACCAGGGCATATTTTATATTGCCGCATTATGATACGATTGCGCATTTTACTTCTGGTGCTCTTGTTGCCTCTATGGCATTTATCGTTATTTATGTCTTGGATAAGTACTGGTATGGACTCACGATGGACCCATATGTGATGGCTTTTTTCGTTGTCATAACTGCGATGGCTATGGGCGTAGTCTGGGAATTCAGTGAGTTGGCATCAGATCTATACCTCGGAACTTGGTCACAAAGGGGTAATCAAGACACCATGGGCGACCTGCTTATGGATA
>QENJ01000291.1 GCA_013374505.1 Candidatus Methanophagaceae archaeon | reverse complement strand
CTATCCCGAGACAGACGTACCAGCAGAGGAGATGCTCCGCGTTGCAATAAGATATGGATATGCAGGTATAGCCATAACGAACCACGATGACTTTGTAGAAGTGCGGAAAGAGGACCCGCCGGCTATTTACCGGGGTGTAGAGATAAGGACAAAGTCAGTCTCCGAATTGAATAGGAAAATAAAGCATTACGCCGGAAAAGTGCCTTTAGTTGTGGTTCATGGCGGTGACGAGAAAATAAATCTCGCTGCGTTAAAGGACCATAGAATAGACATATTAGCGCATCCGTGCGGTGAAAAGGGGGAAGGCTCATTGAATCACGTATTGGTACGATACGCCGTTGAGAATGGTATTGCAATCGAATTTAACATGAACGCAATAATTCAGTGCAGGAGGGGCGATAGAGCGCGAATCCTCAGTAGGATGCGGGACAACTTAGAATTCGTACGGAAATATAAAACTATGGCAATTTTAACCAGTAATGCTTGTTCTATATATGGTTTAAGGGCACCAAGAGAGCTGATTGCACTTGCGGCTCTATTCGGGATGCGAAGAGAGGAAGCGGTGCGTGCGTTAAGCGATGTGCCCCTGAGCATATTGGAGCGGCGGTGGAATAAGGCGCGGGAAGTGGAACTATTATGAGAGGTCACGATAGGAGGCGGTATCTTGTGTTTGAGGTGATGAGCGAGATAGAACTAGATAAGTACAAGTTGCTGAATGCAATCTGGGACTCGGTTCATTCTTTATATGGCGATATAGGCACAAGCGAAAGTAAGCTATGGCTAATAAAATATGATAAAAACGGCAGAGGAGTTCTAAGATGTACTCACCGCAAAGTAGAAGCGATAAGAGCGGCATTAGCGTGTATTCATTCGGTAAACGGAGTACAAATAGCTATAACCGTCATCGACATCTCAGGGACGATAAAAGGGGCTGCTCGTATCGCATGATGCCGGCAATTCGCATTCTACGAGTGTGTTAAAAACGGCCACTCAGCATTTCTATATAGATCGCTAAATCCTTTCTTGTTATTATCCCCGCGAAATCACCGCTCGTGTCGTCTTTTACCGCTAAGAACTCTAGTTTATCCCGTATCATCATTTTTAAAGCTTCGGCTGACTCTTCTTCATTTGATATGAGCCTACCAATGCGGTCGTATGGACTCATAACGTCGGAAACACTCAATAAGTGCCGTTGCTCGACCGGTACTTTCTTTACTGTGGTAATCGTTATAAACCCCGTTAAATCGCCGCTATCATTCACTACCACGTATTCGGCTGTCCTCTCCTCAAGCATCTTTCGCACAAGCTCCATGAGTGGCATGTATTCTGACACGCTTGTTCGCTCAGTTCTCATGACATGCTTCACCTTTATGCCCTCTAACGAGGCAAAAGTGATAGTAGCTTTCTCCTCTTCCGTGGCTGCCAGGTACAAGAAGAGGGCAAGTAACGGGAGCCAGATGTTATAGCCCCATTCACCCGTTAAAATAAAGATAATCGGGTCGGCTTTTAGAAGCCCTGCTAGTACCATCATGCCAGCAAATATTTTCCCGACCAACACCGCTTTCTTCGTCGCTTCCACGAACGACATTCGCGTTGCGAGAAAAGCTCTAAACACTCGGCCACCGTCCATAGGGAATGCCGGTATTAAATTGAAGATTGCTAACATAATATTGAAAGAACCAATGACCAACACAAAAATCCCCGCAGGGCGGTAAAACTCTACATGCAATGCGTTTAACCCGATATAAACGCCGCAAAATAAAGCGCCAATAGCAAAACTCATCAAGGGGCCGGCAATTGCAATCCGCCACTCCTTTTCCGGGCTCTTTGGTATCTCTTCCATCATGGCTAAGCCGCCAAAGAAGAAGAGCGTGATGCTGTTTATCTTCGTACCATATTTCATTGCTACGTATGAATGCCCCAACTCATGGAGTAACAGGGTGAAGAAGAACAGAATAGCAGTTATTGTTGATAGCGTATAGCGAATGAGAGGCGTCAGCCCGAGATCGCCCAAACCCAGGGGGATACGGTATTCCGTAGAGGAGTTATTCGCAAATCCAAGAATGAATAGGACTAATATGATCAGAAAAGTAAAATGTAGCTTTATCGGTATGCCGAGGAGCTTACCCACTTGAATTGATGTGCGCATGTTATCAGTTAATTTTATATATCTTTCTTAGTTCATAAATAGTATTATGGAAATAGAATTGTCTTCGCTATATGGGCAGGAGATATACACGGATAGGGGAGTGTATGTCGGCAGAATAGAGGATGTAAATGTGGACATAACAGAGAAACGAGTATCCGGGCTTGCAGTGCGGGATATAAATCCAAACGCTTTTGATACGGGCGATAAAGCAGGTGTAATCATCCCATACCGGTGGGTTATAGCAATAGGTGACATAGTATTGATAAAACATGTGCGGAAAAGGCTAGTGTCTAAAGAGGAAGAAGGGGAAAGCAGTGGAGGCGAAGAAGTGAATCCGAATGAGGAATGAAGACCAGGACTCATCAGAGATATAAGAGTGACAAAGATAGAGCGATATATGCCGAAATAAAGACCTACCCCCCACTAATAGTACGTGTAGACGGTAGGAACTTCAAGCACGTACTGCGTGATAACGACTTTAAGAAGCCATACGACAAACGATTTGCACGGAGTATGGCGGAAGCAACGGTGGTCTTCTTCGATAAGAGCGGTTTCAACCCCGTGCTTGCTTATATCTTCTCCGATGAGATAAACTTACTCTTCGCGTCTGTCCCCTTTAAAGGTAGGTTAGAGAAGCTGGATTCTGTAATTGCTAGTTTCATTGCGAGTTCGTTAACTGTTATTTTGGATTTTAAGGATGCTATTGCGTTTGATGCCCGGGTGATTCCTGTTTGCGGTGAGAATGATACGTTAGAGTATCTTGCACAGCGGCAAGCGGAAGCATGGCGGAATCATATCAATGCGTATGGTTTTTATGGGCTGATAGAAGACGGTTTAACGAAAACCGCGGCAGGGAAACGGTTGAGAGGTATGAAAGCAAAGGATGTGCACGAGATGCTGTTTCGCATGGGAGTGAACCTGAACGAAACGCCGAAATGGCAAAGACGTGGCTTTCTGGTTGCAAAACAAAGTTACGAGAAAAGCGGCTACAACCCCAAGACTGCGGAGAGTGTCACTATATTACGCTACAAAACAGTGCAACACTGGGATTTGCCGCTATTTACGTCCGAAGAAGGGCGGGATTTTATATGTGCTATTTTTAAAGAATGGGCCCGAAGGGATTTGAACCCTTGACCGCCCGGTTATGAGCCGGGCGCTCTAACCAGTCTAAGCTACGGGCCCACCAAGATAACATATTGTATTTCTATACTACTATAAAGATTTGCTATAGTATATTTATGTAAAGATTTCGTATGACCATCAGCATGCAACGACTACAACATTATCAAAATAGATTTCTCGTGCTGGATAATTGCTATGACTGCTCATCTGCAGATAACGGTATGCAGAGGTAAACTCTAAACCATGTGATGGTGCGCAATATATCTCCGTTCCATTTTCAATAATTTTTAGACTTTCATTATCCAGAACAATCTTAATCCGCTGGTAGGCGATGTGTCTGCCACACCTTTGCTCAGGCCAGCCCTCCGTGTATAGATACTTTACTTTACCATCGCGCTTAGCGGCGATAACACAACGGGCATTGCGTCCCTGTGGAACTCCTACGTACTCAAATTTCAACCAGTCTTTCTCCTCCCCTGGATTACCAGTGGTTACCGTAGGACAGAGGTATAGCGAAGCGGTTAGATAACATCCATTGCTCTGATTGTTCCAGTCAAGATCGAAAGAGAGTTCTTTTCCTTCACTGAATCCCTCATGAAACTCTACCTTCTTAATATTAATATGTTCTTCTTGGCTGGAAATGACTTCAATCTGATACCTGCTGTTAACATAATAACTCGTTAATATTAGTACGAAAATAACGATAGCAATTCCTAAAGCTGATTTTATTTTCGTCTTTCTTCTATTCCAGTAGTTCCGAACACCCCTACTTCCGAATGGTGAAAATTTGTAAATTGCGACTTTATACAAGCTTAAATGACTTAAAAGAATCAATTTAACAATAGTTTAATTAAATTCAGATTTTTTTTACTTGTTTTACCAAAAGGGTTGTTTTTATACCTTTTTTACACATTAATATCCAATCGGAACTACCCCCTTTCGGAACTACTGTATTCATCACCATCAAGAAAATAAAAAAAAAGAGAGGGGGAAAAAAAATCAATTTTTCGTTTTTTAACTCGACAGTCTTTCGTTGGCGATGGAGTTATTTTTGTGTGAGTCTATTTACACTCGATTCTAACGTTGTCGACCAACGCTGTCACCTCTCCATTGGCATTGACCGTATAATGCCAGTTCTCATGTACCAGTAAATTATTCCCTGGCCCCTGGCCAATCATGCGGTAATTGTTCACATACGTATGGCACAATCGAAAAAGTCAGTGATTTTTAATTTTTCATCCATCGAACCCCACATTTTCATCGTGTTTGCAAATAGTAAACTACCATAAAGTAATCCCACATCGACTTCCTGTCAAAACCCACATTATTCTTACCCAAAACTGTACCAAAACATCAAAAATAGCCATTACACGAGTAAAAAGGTGATAGCTACCGCTAACCACCTCTCTTCATTCACACCAACTTGAATAGTAAACGCCTTATCTCGAATCCAAAAACGGTATAAAAACCAAAAATGCTTCCAGTAAGGACTTCTTGCCTCTGCCCAGTAGCCCCGCCCTCTTCATTGCTGACAGCTTTATCTGGTTGTCAAGCCCTCTATCGCTCCTGAGCTGCTTCTTTCTATGCGTCTTCAAGCTTGTTGAGTAGTAGTTCTCGACCCCATTGTTCGTAGCCGGCGCACCTTTCACGAAATAGAACGCTGTAAAATGCTCCCAGCCCTTCTCGATCTTTATCAGCCGCTTCTGAACGTGCTTTTCAAAAGAATCTATTTCCGCCTTCAACTCATCAAATACCCTCAAAGCCTCAATATAAGGTCGCTGCACTAAATTCCTCTTCTTTCGCCTGCGGTCTCGCTTCTGCTCACGTACAAATGCTCTAAAAGTTGCCCTCTGCGTTCTGAGCCACGCTTTGTACTCTTTTTTAGCCCCCCACTTCATCACTTGCTCTTCTTCCAGCAGGTCCAGCAAGAACTTTAGTTCTGCATCCCGGTTGTAGAAGATGTTCAACATCCTGTATTTCATCAATTCCTGCTCGATAGTCGTGCTCCTTGGGAACTCAGCGACTATTAGCTTGTTCAAGTGCATGAGACAATACTGATGAATCAAGTTCTCGCCGAAGAACTCCTTGAATACCCGGGGATAGCTCGAGTCGAGGTCTGTAACAACAAATGTGCGCTTGCTCGGGTCCAGATACTTCGTCAGAAAGGCGGTGATGGTTGCCGAGTTTTTGCTCTCGTGCAGTTCCTCGGCAATTGGCTGACCGGTAACGCTGTCCAGCAGGGTCAAGCGGAATTTCTGTGTCCTGCCCCGCTTCGGATGCTGCTCGTCATAGAGTACAATCTGAAAATCT
>QENJ01000119.1 GCA_013374505.1 Candidatus Methanophagaceae archaeon | reverse complement strand
ATTTTACCGCTCTCTTCACTCAATACCTTCTGTAATAGAAAAGAAGTGATATAATTATATACGATGTTCTTTTTATCTTGAAGATGTGGGTATATTCGCCTTTTATTTAGCACAATGTATGAAATTTCAATCTCTCTTCTAGAAAGACATTCAAGAACTGATTTTCTTATGATGGTATTGGAATTTCTAAATTTCAATTCGGAGATCTTCTTATATTTTTTAGGTAATCCTCTTTGCCTTATTCTTTTGATACAATTCTCAATGGGTTTCTTATCTCTTGTAATTAAAATTGCTATCACAAAATACTGTTCCGACTTTTCTGTGAACCCTAAGTCGCCTGACTCGTCAAGAAAGATGTACATGTTGCTTTTCATTGATCTAAAAATACTTAAAGTTTAGTCGTCTGCACTTACACTTAAAGCACGACACCGGGATGTTTTTGATTCATCTGTGTTCCTTTGACAACTCCCTATTTACAAGTTCCACAACATCATACACTTCTATTTCTTCATTCTCTGCAGCTTCCTTTAAATTACGTTTACAGAACGGGCATGCGCTCACAAGTGCTTCGGCACCCGCTTCTTTCGCCTCTTTCAACCGTTCGGTAGCACTCCATAATGCAAAGTCATCAAATGCCGACTTCACGCCGCCACCGGAGCTGCAGCACCATGCTTGCTCCTTTTCTCGTTTCATCGTTTTTATATCTGCTACTTCGTCCAAAACCGCTCGTGGCTCTTCATATATGCCTAAATCACGGCCTAAATGGCATGGATCGTGATACGCTGCTTTCAGATCCTCTTTCTTCAGGTTCATATTCCCCAATCGTGTTAAAAACTGCGTGGAATGCACCAGTTCGACACCCATATCAGGATAATCCTTCTCGAACGTCTTCATACAGCCGGGACATGTAAAAACAACGGTCTTTGCGCCACTCTTTCTTATCTCTTCAATGTTGTGTGCCACAAGTTCCTCTGCCGCTTCTACCTGTCCGGTTCTGAATAATACCGAGCCACAGCACCATTCCTCACCCATCACCTGATATTTCAGCCCTATTTTATCGAAGATTTCAAGCATGGCGTCTGCAATCTCCGGCACTCTATACCTGGCAGTACAGCCGATGTAATAGATGACATCAGCATTTTGGTCGGTTGTCTCCGCTTTGTATTCATACTTCTCGCCATACGCATTCTTGGTCTCTTTTATGTGTTCCGCAATAGATTTATGCACATCGAGACTCCAGCCTTTACTTGCCAGCTCGTGCCGCATCTCTTCTTCCCTTTCCTGTTCCATATCTTCAATCTCACCTTACCGCTATTGTTTGTAGTCAGTTCATAAGATAGTTTCGGTTTTTATCTTGCTGTTGGTTCAAGGTCTGGACGAAAATAAAAACCTTATAAACCGTTTCAGCATGTGTAGCCTCCTTTCAAAGTCTTCGTTGAAAATAGAAAACCGTAATTTACGGTGTATTAGGAAACTACCAGGGATTTTAGAGAGACTAAGCTATTTATGTGAGGAAACTACTCTGGATTTTAGAGTCCCATATCTTTGAACAATGAATAAAGACCACCGACATATAACAACGGATAAAAGGCTTCGCTAAGCTTTCCCCCCTCTGGCAACTTCTTTTAGCCGCAAAACGTTATACAGCATTGCACCTTGATAAATAGTAGAAAAAGGGAAAAAACATATGAAAATAGCAGAACTAAGATATTATTTATCCAAACTATCTAAGAAGGAATTGGAAACACTTATTATAGATTTATTCAAAAGAAATGATTTCAATAAAGATTTATTAGAAACAAAAATAAACCCTGGAAATGAACAGACACTAAATCAAAAGTATAGAAAAGTAATTAAAGATGAGTTTTTTCCAGACCGTGGTGATGCTAAACTACGCTATTCAAATTTGAGAAAAGCCATAAATGAATATAAAAAAATATCAAAAAACCCGGAACTCTTAGCAGATCTGATGCTTTATTATGTCGAAAACGGAGTAGAGTTCACAAATGAATATGGCGATATTAATGAAGATTTCTATTTTAAAATCGAAAATATGTTCTCTACGGCATTAGATTATATTTTTAAACATAATATGGAGATTAAATTTGAAGAGCGATGTCTAACAATCACGATAAATTCAAGAGATATAGGTTGGGGATTTAGTGATTCTATGACAGATTTGTTTTATGACCATTATACAAGTATAGATTAATGAACAAACACTAAAAGATGAATCCGGCAAATAACGTTTATGACCTGATAAGGGACATTAAGGAACGGCTTACTTTAGACGGCAAGAACAGAGTCTTTGAAGAAGGCAAGGAACTCAGTTCAGAGTTTATGAAAGAGAAAGCAGAGCCAGAAGCATTTACAAAGGAATTCCTGATTGACAAAATTCTCGATCCGTTAGAGTTGGAGAAACTACCGGAAAAATCTTTTGAGACGCCAAAGGGTCATAGAAGCGTAGATTACCGTATAAAAAGCAAAAACGGTATGTTTCTAGTTGAAGCGAAACCGCTGAATGCTAATCTATTTGATAAAAGCAGAGATGGCAGTGTAAACCAAATAAAAGGCTTGTTTAGGCTTGCAGAAGTGAAAGAGAACTATGATTTCGGTGTAGCAACAGATGGGTTACGATGGGTATTCATAGACAAGAATAAAGAAGTAGTCAGCGACCTGAAGTTAAAAACTGATTATGAACAGCTAAAGGTATTTCTGGTTGGTAAAGAGAAGGTCATTTCGCCAAAGACGGAAGAGGAAATAAGTAAGAAGTTTTACGATTGGTATAACGCGCTTTTGCATGGCGGTAGGTATAAGGACCACGAAAACAAACAGAAGACCGTTTCTGAAGCAGATTGTCTGGTCAACAATATCATTGGAGTGAAGGAGATGGCCGAGAAGGAGCAAATAGCTCAGGTCGTGATGAACCGGTTGATTTTTATCAAGTTCTTGCAGTCAAAAGGCATAATCGGTGAAGATATACTAAAATATCTAGCCGAAGTAAAAGAGGATTTACTCACGCCAAAGTTAAGACAATTGTTCTTTGGTAGTTTGGATAGACCAAAGGCAGAACGATTTGATATAGATGAGCGGTTTAAGGATGTCCCATACCTGAATGGTAGTTTGTTTGTTCACACAGCGGTAGAAAGGAAGAATATAGATTATAAAGTAAGGGCGGAGATTTTGAAGACGGTACTACAGTTTCTGGATAGTTTCAAGTTCGTGCATAAAGAGCAGTTAGGGAACGGTGATTCAGTAGACCCTGAAATATTAGGTTATATCTTTGAACGTGCGATGACCGCCACAGACCGAAAGGGAACAGGAGCGTATTATACGCCAAAGTCAATAACGAAATACATTTCTGAAAATACGATCTATCCATGCATAATAGAAAAGGCAAACGAAATACTTAAGACAGAAAAGGGCTACAAGGATACTGAGCTCATAAAAGAGATTGAGGAGTTGTTTATACTTCCTGCCACGACATTGAAACAGATTTGGGAGAAGATAATACTGAGATTACGTGTTCTGGACAACGCATGTGGTTCCGGTGCATTCTTGCTTGCAGCGGCAAATATCCTGTTTGCGTTGAACAAGAAGATAAACGACAAAATAGGCGCTGAGAATCCGGACACTACGTTGAAGATACTAATATTAGTCAATAATCTTTACGGCGTCGACCTCAATCCGAACGGCATAGAGATAGCGAAATTGCGGCTTTGGCTCTGGCTTGCCGACTCTTACGAGCCAGGGTACATAAAACCATTGCCTAATATTGACTACAACCTAAGAGTCGGGAATAGTTTAATTGGATACGTAGATTTAGGCGAGTTTCGGGACGCGAAACTCACGCTCTCGGATTTTCTCCAGGGTGAAGAAAAACCTACACTCGAAATCCTGCTCAAAGAGCGGAATGAGTTGATCCATGAGTATAAGATAACCTGGGGTGAAGAGGCAAAGGAATTAAAAAGTTCAGTACAGGAACTCGATGTGAAAATAAGTAATTTGCTGAACGTTGATCTTTACCGCGAGTTCCGCGAGAAGAAGATAGAAATAAATAGGGATGAGTTTTTGAAATTGAATCCATTCCATTGGGGCTTTGAGTTTTACGAGGTTTTCGATCTGGAGAAGTCGAAAGGGGAAAGGGGATTTGATGTTGTGATTGGGAATCCGCCGTATGTGAGACAGGAAGCACTGGGTGAGCTGAAAGTGTATTTTCAAAATTATTACAAAGTTTACCAGGGTACCGCGGATCTCTACGTTTATTTCATAGAACGCGGCATTTCGTTATTAACTGATGGTGGTGTTTTTTCCTATATCGTAGCAAACAAATGGATGCGTGCAAACTATGGGAAGCCAATACGAAAATGGCTGAAACAGCAACGTATTGAAGAGATTCTGGACTTTGGCGACTTGCCGGTATTCCAGGTGACAACGTATCCGTGCATCATAAGAATTTCAAAGGATACACCTGAATTGGAATTCAATGTGACCCAAGTTCAAACGCTCAAGTTCACCAGCCTTGATGATTACGTAAAAGATAACAAATATGTTGTTAAACAAGAGGGGTTGGATGATTCTGGCTGGTCATTAGCTGATGATAAAACGCAGGCACTTTTGGATAAAATATGTCACGTAGGTGTGCCGTTGAGTGACTATGTCAACGGAAAAATTTATCGTGGCGTTTTGACGGGTCTTAATGAAGCTTTTGTTATTGATGACGAGACACGAGACAACCTGATCGCGGAAGATCCAAAAAGCGAGGAATTGATTAAACCTTTTTTGATAGGAAAGGATATTAAGCGCTACCAACTGCCAGAAAGTGAGCGTTATTTGATTTTGATGCCCAAAGGATGGACGAGGTTGAATTCGGAAGGAACGGAAGACGCTTGGGCATGGTTAGAGCGTGAGTATCCGAGCATCGCGGCTCACCTGAAACCATTTTCTGATAAAGCTCAAAAGCGTTATGATAAAGGCGATTATTGGTGGGAACTACGGGCTTGTGATTACTACGAAGAGTTTGAAAAAACGAAGATAGTGTATCTAGTATTCCAAGTAAGACCAGCATTTATCTTTGATAATGGGAGCTTTTATTGTAATAACGCAATTTTTGTAATTCCAAATAAAGATTTACTATTGCTGGGAATACTCAATTCAAAGCTTGGTTGGTTCTTGATTTCTAGCTATTGTACTCAAATACAAAGTGGTTATCAACTTATTTTCAAGTATTTTGGAAGAATTCCCATCCACATGATAGACTTCTCTGATCCAGACGATAAATCCCACCACGATAAGGTAGTTATGTTGGTGAAGCACATGCTTGAGCTACACGAACAACTGTCCAAAGCTACTGAAGAATCAGAGAAAACTGTGCTTCAAAAACAGATCGACGAAACAGACCAACAACTGGATAATCAGGTTTACGAACTCTACGATTTAACGCCTGAGGAAATTGCGATTGTCGAGAGGAACTCGAAGTAGGTAAAGCAATATTAGGATGATAAAAAGCGCGGAGACAAACATGAGAGAAATAGAAGATAATGGGTCATGAAGTGGTTAAGGTTATAGAAGGTTGAGAGATGGAAACGCAAAACACACGGGAAAGGCATAAATTAGGAGGCAGCAGTATATTTACCAAAGAATATGAATTATTAGAGGG
>QENJ01000290.1:2771-5673 GCA_013374505.1 Candidatus Methanophagaceae archaeon | reverse complement strand
AGCGATTTTTGTGTGTTCAGCTTTTCCGGTAACCTTTGCGGAAGCACAGCCCGTAGAGGTCTGGAACGTAACATGGGGCGGACCAGGCGGCGATGAAAGACGAGCAGTCGCAACAGCAGGCGACTTCGTGTATATGGCCGGCGTCATTGATGGTGTTGACGCATTCATAAACAAATACGACAGTGACGGGAACCTCCTCTGGAGTATCACGGATAGTAGAATGTCATGGGGATCGGCAACAGCAGCAACAGGAGACAGCGTGTACTTAGCAGGTTCTAACAGATCATCTGATTTTGTTTTTTCCAAGGCGGCCCTCGCCAAATACAACAGCACAGACGGCGGTCTCATCTGGAACATAACATGGGGCAAATCCGGCGGGGTTAATGGGCGTGCAGTAGCAGTGACGAGCGACTGCGTGTATTTAGCAGGTACCACTGCTGTCTCTGACACAGCTAATGGCAGTGCATTCCTCGTTAAATATTCAGACCCCGCACCGATACCGACTGTTACGCCTGTTCCAACACTTACACCCACGCCAACACTGGCGACCACGGCACCAATAGAAACGCCTACAGCAGCACCACCAGCAGCACCACCGACACCACCAGGATTCGGCGGTATTCGCTATCGCGGGACTACTTGCAGTGGCGTTTCTAGTAATGATAAAGCGGAGAAACTAAAACCCTCCTTCTATTTTTTTGCCCGTTTTTGCATCAAATACTCTACCACGACTAACATGAACATAGCGGTTAAGAGCCCAAACCCCGGTATCTTGGCTTCTGCAACGTCTTTCTGCTCTGGTGTAGTCGTATAGTTCTGAGTTGTTGTGGCAGGTTGCACTTCGTTTTTATCTTCACTTTTAGTAATGTGATACGGTATTTTCACACATAGCGATTCCGACTCGTGCTCGTTTATCCAGTTATTAAATACAACCCGGAAATCCGCACTGTTATCCGGTTCTTCCACTGCTACACTACTAATATTAAAAACCACTAGCGTTGACTCCCAGGGGCTCATGTTACCAATGTAGACACTTTCCTTTTGTAATTCCATTCCTTTAACATCAGAAGCAACAACCGCAACGTCATCAACTTTCGAAAATCCTTCATTCGTCACTTCCAATTTGATACTCTCTTCTGATACATCCAGCGGTGTTATCTTCAAGCTCCTACTACTCACGATTACAGGGATGTAATGGCGAACGCATGGACTACTTTTGCCCTGCATATTTTCGGTATAAACGTATAATTTCAGCATGTATAAATCATCTTCATACGGTGCCTTTATCTTAAATGGGAATTCAACTTGTTTCCCCGGTCCTATTACGCCAGAAGATTTATATATGTTATACACTTCAAAATTAGATCCTGAGATAGAAGCTTCTCTTATACGTGCGGTCACTGTAAAGCTCGAATCTATTTCTGCTCCCTGACTACTTTTCACTTTTACGCTAAACATGCTACTATACGCATTCTCCAGTGTTATTGTAAGCAAACCTACATCTCCGGGCATTAACGTCTCGGGAGTAAGTTCATAACTGGCTACCATCACTGCTGAGGCCGTATATTCATCGCCTCTAACAAACAAGGATTCTAGATCTTCTGCGGAAGCAAGACCCGTAGAACCAAACAGCAATAGCAAAATTGCCAATATACAATATACATTCTTTAATCTCTTATCCATTTTTCATCCCCTCTGTATTCTTCTTTGCCGCTCTCAAAAATATACGCAACAATAACCCTCAATCGGGATAAAAATACACACCATGCTCGCTAACATTGTAGTCTAAGCCACCACAGAAATTATCCACGTATTCCTGAAGCATTACTTCAGGATTCAAATCCGCAAATTTATCCGGATAGAACCACTTTGCCACCTGTGTGAGACCACACGGATATGCAGGCGAGTATGCTACTGTGCCATCTATTATAAAAACGCATTCGTCTTCTACTGCTTTTAGTTTATCAAAACCGGGTAGTTCTAATATGTCTTCGTATTCCTTCTTAATCTGTGTATTGTCATCTCTCTCAAAACCGCCACGGTATGAAAGTCCAAGTACAACATCCGGATCCTCCTCGTAAACATACTCCATACTTACTATCGGATATGCACCCATAGAATCTGCTGCTATGTTTATCCCTCCTGCCTCTTCACAGAGTATGCTTATTCCACCTGATTTCCTTGCATATGTCTTCCGTTCCGTCTTCGCGTCATCAAAATTGTTGTTCAGGTAAACTATTTGTCGCTCATCCGCAGGTATCGCCGCTATTTCTGCGTTTATTTCATCAACGTAATTATCATACCATTCTATATATTCTGACGTATTCTCTTCTACATCAAGTATATATCCAAGCTTCAACATCTCCTCCCTTAGCGTTTCCGGCTTGAAGTAATCAGATCGAATGACTACTATGGTGGGCGGGAGTTTGTACTCTAAATATTCAGAACTCGGATCTGACGTGTATGCAAGTATACAATCGGCATCTAATTGCATCACTGACTCCGGGTCAACCGCACACCACTTGCCGACCACCGGTAACTTACTCATTTCAGGGAAAAAAGTAGGATACCATTTTAGCGAATCGGTAGCACCAATAACTCTGCCCTTGGCGCCAACAGCACGAACCGCTTCCGCAGCATCGGAATTTGTCACTATTATCCTTTCTAATGGCTTATATATCGTGATGTTGTTCCCCGCTGAGTCCACAATACTCCTTGGATACCCCGAGTCGGCACCTGACACATCCAGTCCAAAATACCTCTCCACACCTACGAAATGACCCACGGTTAAAATTACCACCAGAATGATAATCACTGCTGGTATCACAGTTGCTTTCATTTTACCAGTACTCTCCTTTCTTTTTCAATATCAAGTAAAGGAACAAAGGAGTCCCTATTATTG
>QENJ01000290.1:0-2761 GCA_013374505.1 Candidatus Methanophagaceae archaeon | reverse complement strand
CGGTTTTGAGAGAGATGACAATACACAGATTAAGAAGGAATACGAAGACATATTATTGCAGTCACAATCCCTATCGGGATGACTAAAGGAGCTGCGATTGTTCTTGCAATGGTATCTGCAAGAATCAAAAGGACGGCACCGAATAAAGCCGAAGCAGGGAGCAAAAACCTGTTATCTGCGCCAATGAACATTCTGCATATATGTGGTGCTATCAATCCTACAAATGAAATAGCCCCGACAAAGCATACGACTCCGGCAGTTAGAACTGCTGAAACCATCATTACAAATATCCTTGTTCGCTTGACGTGTACGCCGATGCTTTCTGCTGTCTCATCCCCCGCATTCAGTATATTGATGTCCCAGGTTTTCCACATAAGCAGGGGAACACAGCATGCAAGCACGAGCGAAATCGGGAATATATCTAACCATGAAGCACGTTCAAGAGAGCCAACAGCCCAGAACTGCGCTACTTTTACCGCATTCGGGTCTGCCGGGACTTGTATCAACATCGTCAACGCACTGAAGATATAAAGCATTGAGATGCCGGCGAGAACCAAAACCCCGGGTGATGGTTTTCGGCGGAGTACTATCGCGAGAACGACAACTGCAGGTACTAAGGCGAATATAAAAGAACTCGCTATGAGTGCATATCTACTGTAACCTCCGGCATATCCAGCACCAATACCTAAGATAATCACGAGAGAAGCGCCAAATCCCGCGCCTGATGCGATCCCCATGGTATAAGGTTCTGCCAGCGGATTCCTTAAAATACCCTGCATCATCGTACCTGCAATGCCAAGCCCTGCTCCTGCGAGGATAGCCAACAAAATGCGTGGCAGTCTCAGCTCCCAGACGGTATACTGCTCGTACGTTTCTGCATTATTAAACATACAGTGAAAAATTATAGAATATACCTCTGTGAATGAGATCTCATAAGAGCCAAGCGTCGCCGCTATGCCGGCGAAAATAATCATTAAGATGAAGAGAAAGAAGATAAAATATATCTTTTTATTGATACTCTTTTTATAGAGGCCTCTTATTTGCGCTCTTTTTGTTTTTGCTATTTCCGATTTGGATATTGTCTCACTACTTGCAGTCATTTTTCTTCCACGGGTTTATCCGGTGCAATATAATTCCTGTCACCAAACTTACTCACGTTCGCTTCCACGCCATAGACCTGCTTTATATTTTCAGGTGTGAGGATAGAAGAGGATGATCCAGTGGCAAAAATCTGGCCGTCACACATCAATAATAGCCGGTCTGTGAATCGTGAAGCAAGATTAAGGTCGTGGATAGAGATCATTACTGAAATCCCCTTCTCTTTCACGACACTTCTTACTACATTCAGCACTTCAAGCTGGTGCCTGATGTCAAGAGCAGAAACAGGCTCATCAAGTAATAGAATATCCGCTTCTTGCGTGAGTGCCCGCGCTATAAATACTTTCTGTTGCTGACCACCACTGAGCTCGTTAATGCCTCGCATGGCGAACTGTTCGAGATTCAGCAGTTCCAGCATATCCAACACCTTTTCATTATCCTCTTTGCGACTCCACCACCCAAAATGCGGCCGTCTGCCCATTAGAACAGTGTCAAAGACCGTGGTAGGGAAGATTTGTGCTACGCCCTGTGGCACATACCCTATTTTTTTCGCGCGATCCGTACTGCTCATCTTTTTTATGTCTGTACCATCTACCAGTATGCTACCCTTTTGTGGCGATATAATCCGATCTATGCACCTTATCAACGTAGATTTTCCCGCGCCATTTGGTCCTACAACGCCTAACACTTCCGATTCTGCTAGCTCCATTGATATGTCCTTGAGTATGGTCACACTGGCATAGCCAAACTCCATATCCTTTATTTCCAGTCTCATCTTAGATATATCCCTCCTTTTTCCCTAATAACATGATCAGGAACATAGGACCCGCTATTAAATTTATTATTATCCCTACCGGGATACCCTCCGGTGCTATGACCATTCTTGCCACGGTATCGGATGCGAGCAAAAGAGCAGCACCGAAAAAACCGGCAACGGGTATTAAGAACCTGTTATCTCCTCCCATAAACATTCTGCATATATGTGGCATGATCAATCCTATGAATCCTATGGTTCCGGTAAAGCAAACGAGCCCGGCAGTTAAGAATGTAGTTATCATCATTACAATAACTCTCGTCCGCGCGGTATTTACGCCCATACTTTCGGCAGCCTCGTCTCCCGCATCCAGTATATTGACATCCCATGCTTTCCACATAAGCAGGGGAATAAAACCTATGAGCACGATTGCTGCTAATGCTACATGCCCCCATGACGCTCTTGCAAGAGTACCAACACCCCATATCACTGCCGCTTGTACTGTTGTGGGCGAAGAAAAGAATTGTACCAATCCCTGGAACGCACCAAACAGATATAACATAGCAATACCGGCGAGAACCATCGTCTCTGGAGTAGCACGCCGGAAACGAGTCAATAACATAATAATAAGTGTAGGAACTAACGCGAAGATGAATGAAAATGTAACTATGAGATACTCACCATAAATTTTCTCTTCAGCCAAATATAACGCTAACGAAGCGCCAAATGATGCACCTGCTGCAATACCCAATGTAAAAGGACTTGCAAGCGGATTCTTCAAAGTACCTTGCATCATCGTGCCCGCAGCAGCAAGCCCAAACCCGACAAGAAGTGCTAAAGTTATACGTGGCAGCCTTAGGAGCCAAACACTCTCTTCCCCTAACGTTTCGGCTGATGGACCCTGAAAAA
>QENJ01000289.1 GCA_013374505.1 Candidatus Methanophagaceae archaeon | reverse complement strand
GTGTAGGACAAACGCTAAATGGCATAGGTGTTAGAAATAAATATTTTTGTGATAGGGGGATGCTATCTGTCGTTGTTGGATAATTGTGGGACAGCCTCTATGAGCTTCAAGTTCAAGGCAGGCAAGCCTAAGTAGGACTGAAGAATGTGGAGGATTATTATTAATCCTCTTTTCTTTTTTCGCTATAACGAGGCGGTCCAACACCCAAAACGCGGGATAGATGTGGTATTAACAAAGAGGGTAAATAAGCAAGCCTGAGATAGTAACAAGCGATAATGTTTACCTTTTCGTTAAGCATGACTTCATATGATGCGCTCTGTGCTAATGTAAAAACTCGTTACATAAAAGCACACACCCACTGGCAGAAAATAGGCTAAGGTTATGCCAAGATAGACCAGAAGCCCCTACTTTATTGCACCGGGATTGCACTGAAACTACACCAAGATTTAACATTTAAACCCAAAGAATTTTTCTCTACGATATCCCATTACGGCTTCACCAAAAACGCTAATTTTATATTTGGATCTTTTCTCAGCATCGTTTTGCACTACAAATTGATTGTTTTTTATCAGTTCATCTTTGGAGTAATCTATCGTTGATGGTTGTGTTGTAAACAAACCTAATTCCAGTAGACGAGATATCGCTATTATTCTGCGGATATTATCAGTTTGACCTACTGTTTTAGACGGTGAAACCATCGCCTCACCTAATACTGACTCGCAATCAAAATCCAAACTCTCAGCAGCATGTTTAACAAATAAAGACTTATTCTGATCTATTTTAGATAGACATTCGATTATTATTTTCCTCAAGTGTTTCGATGCTTTTTCTGAGTTTTCATCTGGATCGTAAGGATTGACTCTAATTTGTGATAAATCAAAAGGGATTTTTTTATCTCCTTCGTATTTGTCTGAGCTAAATAATACAACTTCTTCCGGGAGACGAATTGCTTGTGCTATCCCTATCTCATACATTACATTATTATTACATACGGCAATGCCGCCGATTTCCCCAATCGTTGTAATATCACCGAGAATAAGACGTGAACTGCGAATGCCTTCTAGTATATCTATGAGAATTGAATCACTTATAATTCTCATATCCACGCGAGATGGATTGAGTAAAACTCCGTTTATTGGTTCCTCGAAGGCTGGTTTTATTACATTTTCCCACCGCGAATTGAATCTCTCATCGAAACTCATTGCAACAAAGACATCGTTGTTACGTGGAAACGGAGGAAATAGAGAATAATAGTTCTGTGGATGCATGGTTACTAACCTATAGCTATTATCATTATTATAACATACTTATTAACCAAGCTTATTAAGAGAAATGCGTCCCAATGTATTACAAAAAATTGCACCGTGGCTGCACTAAGCCAGGACTTGACCCGGGCTATACCAAAAACTGCACCAACATTACACCAAGGTAACGCCAAAACTTCAATGCATCTTCAGTGAAACATCATCAAAAAGAATAATCATCGCTGCCATAGAGCCATTCTAACGGACTGTTTTTGTGAGTGCATATATTGGTTGAGCGCATTTGAGCGAGTGTAACGGCGCATATCACAGCACCAAAAAAAATCGAAATGTTCTTATAGCACTGAGAAATATGTGAACATTGCCACGGGGTTTCGCAGAGCAGACGGACGAACCGGGTTGAGTCAGATTTTTGTCCATTCACCAAATGGCTTATTTCAACCCCTCGCTACTCGTGTGAAGTCCCGTGGTTTCTTTTTTTCTCTTCTTATCTTATCTTATCTTACCTCATGTCCTCTGCCTGCGTGTTGTTTACATATCGCGTCTTTGTTTATTTTTGTTATCGCCTTTTATACGTGGGCGACTATGTGAACATTGCCACGGGTTTCGCAGAGCTAAACGAATGATACGTTTCGCATCGCATCATTTAAGCTCTTGTGAAATCTCGTGGTTTCCAACGTTTTTTTACGGTTTCTTTTGTAAAGTGGTGACATGTAAAGATGGAAGATAGCGAAAAGGCGAAGGGTTATGAAAAAAAGGGCGCATAACCGTTGATCTACGTGGAGAATACTTGAAACGTGCGATAGCTTTGAGGCATAAAAGAGAGAAAACTGAGGGTGTAGTAGTAAGCTTAAGCGAAACAGTTAGGGGTGCGATAGAAGAAGGGCGCGGCGAAAACGGGCAAGTTATAAAATGGTCGAAAAAAAAATGTGTCTGTGAAGCGGATCTGAAGATGTGAAGTATTTCCTCACTCAACATTTTATTTTAATGACATTTTTGGTGTGTGAAGAAGGAGAGAAAGGGGTTGTTTTGTAAAGGATAAACGTGAAATGAAAGGCAATATCGTAAAAGTACATAATGCTTAATTCAAAAACATAAAGAAGGCTACCTATTATTCCTGGACAATTTCACGAAGTTGGTACGGATTTTCAAACTCCATGTCGTTGCCATCCCTGTCGTAATTCTCAAAGATATTTCCCTCGGTGTCGGGTATATTCACACTATTAACGGTATCAGTAGTAACGAAAACCACCTTGTACTGTCGTCCGGCTCTACTCCCTTTTCTCATTAAAATACTGTCAGAGTGCATGCTGGCAAGGTATGTGGACAACGTGGAGAGTTTTACATTAATGCCATACGCTTCTTCATATAATTGCCTCAACATTGAAGAGGTGAACCATTCCTTTGGCGCCCGTTCGTCGTATCGCAAAAAATAAGACAATCGCTCCTTTATCGTTAGGTCTTCGCTTTCAATGTCAAAAGGTCCGATAGCCGCAGGCAAAGGTATCTGATCTTCCAGAAACTTTACTACACTTTTTATCGTGCTAGGCCTAAAAGCGGCACTAAACGGCTCACCTTCACGCTCAAATGAGGTCCGTACTCCTTCGTCATCCACTATTTCCACCTGCACCTTCACCCGTTATCTTCTCCTTTTCTTGTTCACTTGTTCACTGAATGTATGAACTGTAGTACGAGGTTATATATAAAGGGTTATGCTGAACAGCAAGAAAAGCCATCTATTTCCTATGGAGAAAACAAGTGAACAAGTGAATACTGGTGTAGCGTATAAAATTTTTATCACACAAACGTTAAACAAATCTTAAATAACGGAGGATATAGCGGAATTGACAACAAAAAAAGATTACTATGAGATTTTAGGCATGGACAAGGAAGCCTCGCAGCAGGATATAAAACGCGCTTATCGTAGATTGGCTAAAAAATATCATCCTGATTTGAATAAAGGCGATCCAAAGGAAGCGGAAGAGAACTTTAAACAGGTTTCAGAAGCTTATGAAGCTTTATCCGACCCTCAGAAGAGAGCGAATTACGATAGGTTTGGGCATGCGGGAGTTGATTTCGGTCCCGGTGGATTTGACTGGTCTCAGTTCACGAGGTACGGCGATGTGGAGGACATATTCGGTGACTTGTTCCGGGACATCTTTGGCGGTAGAGGCGGTGGTATGGGCAGTAGTATCTTCAATGAGGTCTTTGGCGGAGGAAGATATGCGCGGGCGGGCGGCAGATATGGCCCTGAGAGAGGAAGCGACCTCCGGTATGACCTTGAGATAGACCTTGCAGATGCAGCAAGTGGCATAGAGAAAGAGATAAGCATTTCTAAAGCGGAAAGCTGTCCCGATTGCAAAGGTACGGGTGCATTGGGTGGTAGTTTACGAACTTGCTCCGCGTGCGGTGGTACGGGCCAGGTAAAACGAGTACAAAGCCAGGGATTTGCTCAATTCGTCTCCATCTCTACATGTCCTAAATGCAGGGGCCGAGGGGACGTGATAGATAAACCTTGCGAGACTTGCAATGGCAAGGGTAAAAAAAGGGTGGACAAGAGAATATCCGTGCGGATACCTGCTGGTGTGGACACCGAAAACAGATTGCGGATTACAGGTGAGGGCGAAGCGGGGAGCCGAGGGGGACCACCCGGTGATTTATATGTGATAATACGTGTAAGACCACACGAATTCTTTACGCGGGCAGGAAATGACCTGGTTTGCGAAGTCCCTGTTCGCTTTGCACAGGCGGCTTTAGGCGATGAACTAGAGGTAATGACCATCGAAGGGGGCAAGGCGAAGCTGAAGATGCCCGCGGGAACACAGTCCAGCACGACTTTCCGCTTGAAAAATAAGGGCATGCAGAGCGTGAGGGGGCACGGCATGGGCAGCCTGCAGGTGAAGGTAAATATAGTAACGCCAAAGAAGCTGAGTAAAACGCAAGAGGAACTACTCAAAGAATTTGATAGCGAAGAGAGAAGTCAAGAAGCAGGGAAAAAGCATACTAAAAGTACGCACTGGTGGAAGAGGGACAAAGATAAATAAACCAGAACTAATTTAAGTACTCATAGAAAGATGCGAGGGGAAAGACATGGAAGGACAGATACGAACACCGATACTCTCAGTACTGGGACATATAGATCATGGCAAGACTACATTACTCGATAACATCCGTGGTTCCGCAGTAGCAGCAAAGGAAGCAGGACGGGTTACGCAGCATATAGGTGCAACGGAGATACCAATAGATGCGATAAAGAAGATTTGCGCGCCGTTAAGAACGGATTGGACCGAGATAGAAGTACCGGGATTGCTATTCATTGATACACCCGGGCATTCTGCCTTTGCCTCATTGAGAAAAAGGGGCAGCGCATTGGCGGACATCGCCGTTCTGGTGGTGGATGTGATGGAAGGCTTCCAACCCCAGACCTACGAATCGTTAAGCATCTTGCGATTATTAAAAACACCTTTTGTCATTGCACTGAATAAGATAGACCGAATAAAAGGGTGGCAGTCAAGCAAAAAACCGTTTATCATTAATTACAAGGACCAGCCCGAGTTTGCACGTAATGAGCTGGATACGAAGATATATGAGCTGGTGGGCGACCTGTACGATAAAGGTTACTCGACTGATCGGTACGATCGGATAGATGACTTCGCAAAGACTGTGGGTATCGTACCCATATGTGCGCAGACAGGAGAAGGCATAGCGGATTTACTCCTTGTTCTGATAGGGCTATCACAGAAGTACTTTGAGAACACATTACTGCTTCATGTAGACGCGGCTGGTGTGGGCACGATATTAGAAAAGAAAGAGGAGCGGGGGCTGGGGACCACGATAGATGTGATTTTATATGATGGTAAGGTCAGCCAGGGCG
Organism: Candidatus Methanophagaceae archaeon; assembly: GCA_013374505.1. GTDB lineage: Archaea > Halobacteriota > Syntropharchaeia > Alkanophagales > Methanospirareceae > QENJ01. Next base: position 606 of record QENJ01000289.1, on the reverse strand, counting down.
ATACAATCGTGGTCGGCTGCATGGATGCAGAGCCGATAGTTACAAAGGTAAAAGCGTTGTTAAAACCGCGAGCTTTGCAAGAGATAAGAGTAGAGCAGAGATTTGCGCGTGTAAAAACTGTGACGGCTTCCACGGGTGTGAAAATAGTAGCACAAAATATAGAGACCGCGCTTTCTGGTTCTCGCGTGAGAGTGGTTGAGCGCAAAGGTGACCTTGAGCGCGTGATCGCCGAGTTGAAGAGCGAGATAGCGGATATGAAACTGGATACATGTCCGGAGGGCATAACAATAAAGGCAGATACTATGGGTTCGCTGGAAGCACTTGCGCTGGAATTGGAGGGTGAAGGTATAACTGAGATACAGAAAGCGGAAGTTGGTAATATCTCAAAACGAGATGTGATGGACGCTACCACGATTAAAGACCCGTATTTAGCCGTTATTTTGGGCTTTAACGTTGATGTTCTCCCCGCGGCCAAAGAAATGGCTTTGCAAAGCCAAATTCCTATCTTTGTGAGCGATGTGATTTATCGTGTAATCGAAGATTATAAGCATTGGCTGGACGAGGAAAAGGAGCTTGAGAGACGTGAGAAGAGTGAACGGTTGACCA
>QENJ01000288.1 GCA_013374505.1 Candidatus Methanophagaceae archaeon | reverse complement strand
TATATGTTTCCGTGTAGAATATCTGTGTAACCGATTATAAAAGGACGAAACAATGAAAAGGGTTGAAGTAAGATTACGGGATGCAGAAGACGCCGAATTGAAACTATTAAGTGACCGTATGGGACTTTCGCTAAATTTAGAAGAGATGCAACGGCTAAAACGCTATTTCGTAGCAAAAGGTCGGGAACCGACTGATGTAGAGGTCCAGTGCATAGCGCAATCGTGGTCGGAACATTGTGGCTATAAAAGCTCGAAGAACATCTTGAAAGAGTTTATCTTTGGCATAACCGCGCCACAAAATATGTTAGTGATAAAAGAAGATGCGGGAGTCGTGGAATTCGATAATGAACACGCTTATGTTCTGGCGTTCGAAAGCCACAACCATCCTTCCGCGGTAGAACCTTATGGTGGTGCGGCAACCGGGATAGGCGGCATTGTCCGTGACGTAATATGTATGGGCGCACAACCAGTCGCATTAATTGACCCCCTGTTCTTTGGTCCGCTGGATTATCCGGATGCAAAAGTGCCGGAAGGCGTAAAACATCCAAGATTCTTGTTTGATGGTGTCGTATCAGGTATAGGCGATTACGGGAACCGTATAGGCATCCCCACGTGTGCCGGTATGGTCTATTTCCATGAGGGGTACGTGGGCAATTGCGTGGTGAACGTGGGCTGCGTGGGAATAATGCGGAAATCCGACCTGAGTAGAAGCCGTGCGAAGCCCGATGAGGTGCTTGTTCTAGTCGGCGGAAAAACCGGGCGGGATGGCATACACGGCGTTACTTTTGCGTCTGTCGAGTTAACAGGCGAAGAGGAGTCCCGAAGTGCCGTTCAGGTTGGTGACCCGATAACGAAGGAACCGTTAATGCACGCTATACTCGAATGTAACGACAAAGGTCTAATAAGCGGCATGAAAGACCTCGGTGGTGGCGGCTTGTCGTGTGCTGTGAATGAGATGTGTCATGCCGGGGGATGCGGTGCGGAAATACAGTTGGAGAGCGTGAAATTAAAAGAACCGGGTCTTAATGCCTGGGAGATCTGGATTTCGGAATCGCAGGAACGGTTTCTAATGGCAGTGCAACCGGAAAAAGAGGCGGCATTGCTTGAAATATTCGACAAATGGGACGTAGATGCCGTGGCCATAGGCAAAACTTTTAAGAACAGTTCGATCAAAAACGGTACGCAAGCTTCGCAGGTACGGATTTATTTTCAGGATGAGTTGATATTCGAGCTGGATACCGAGTTCCTCGTGGCCTGTTCTATTTATGAACGTCCGAAGACTGTACTAAAAACTGAGCAGACAGAAGAGCTTTCCGTAGCAGAGCCGGGGGACTACAACGAAACAGTGAAAAAGCTGCTCGCAGCGTTAAATATCAGCTCACGCGAAGCTGTTATAAGACAATACGACTATGAAGTACGTGCTTCTACGGTAATAAAGCCACTGCAAGGGTTAAAAGGTAAAGAAACGCATGGTGATGCCACGGTGATAAAGCCTGTGGAAGAATCATATAAGGGACTTGCGATTACCGCGGATGTAAACCCTTCGTATTGCACTATCAATCCGTTTTGGGGTGCGGCAAGTGCGGTGGACGAAGTCTGCCGTAATTTGACGGCGGTGGGTGCCGTGGCTCATTCGTTTGCGGATTGCTTGAATTTCGGTAATCCTGAGAAGCCCGATCGGATGGGTGAGTTCTATGAATGCTGTCGCGGGCTTGGGCACATGGCTTCTGCGTTGGGGATACCGTTTGTGAGTGGTAATGTGAGCTTTTATAACGAATCCGCAGCTATGGGTGAAGCTATTCCGCCGACTCCTACTATTCTGGGTATCGGGCTGTGCGAAGACGTAAGGGAATGCGTTAGTGTGGATGTGAAAGAATCCGGGAATTTGTTGTATGTGATAGGTGATACGAAGAAGGAACTGGGTGGTAGCGAGTATTTCAGGTTAAGCGATCTGGACGGTGTTGTTGTACCCGAAACGAAACCGGACGTGTTGAAGAAGCGAATGGGTGCTTTACTGGGTAGTATGCAAGAAGGTCTGATAGCGAGCTGCCATGACGTTTCGGAAGGTGGGCTTGCAGTTGCCGTCTGCGAGATGTTAATAGGTGGGGACCTCGGTGCTACTATAGATATTGCGGGTGTAAATACGAAGCTAAGAAGTGACTACAAGTTGTTTTCGGAATCTAACACGAGGTGGGTTGTTGAGGTGTGGCAAGAGGAAGCATCAAAATTTGAGGCGGTGATGGCGGGACAGCTAGTAATTAAAATAGGTGAGATTGTGGATGCGAAGAGGGTTGACGTTTATGATGGTAACAGGGCGTTGGTGGATCTTTCGTTGGGTGAATTAAGGGGTGCGTGGCGTGGGAATATTCTATAACGTCTTTTTAGGTCTATTTTTTTGTTTATTGGATAGGTACAAAAGCGGGTTTCAATCATATTATTGATGGGTACATTTATTCTCTCCTGCCTTTCTCAGTTCGTTAACCAAGTAGGCTTTGCTTGAAAGTATTTGCTCCGACCCAAAAATCTCATTTGCTATCATTTCCTTCTGCAATCCCTCTATTTATTCCACCTAAAACTTTATCAAATGTTTTATCGAAATCCGGGAGTTGTTTCAATTGATGCCTGAGTGAATTCTCCCACGCACTATCAAAATCGCTTTTTCTAGCTATGATGGATGACGTATTGATACTTACACCTTCAAATCGGCATTTCTCTTCCAGTAGCTCTAAAGCCTTCTCTTTATTGACCCTATCCCGTAGATCCCACACGTCATAGAGGTCCCTTGGTCTCGTTCTTTCAAATAAAGCACGTGTCTTTTCAGCGACAATCTCCTCCAGAGAATAAGCAAGTATTTCCGCTTTGTAATCATCAGAATAAGGATGAATAATGGGCCTCTTTTCTATTGGAAACAATATTATTTCCTTTTTAGCGTTTGTAAAATCCAGTTTGATTTTTAGTGGGTTCCCAACGTTGCGCATAACCCTGAAATGGATGAGAACCACGTATCCGTTTACATTCTCATTAATCTTGAGACTATCATCAAATTTTATTCCACTTTCTTCTTTAGCGCCTTTCACTGCGTTACTGATCTCATCTTCTGAATCCTTTTTCTCTAAATCTTCCAGCAATGTGAAGTCCAGGTCATCAGAAAATCTAAAATTAGCAATATAGAGTTTTCTTATCCTGGTGCCACCTTTTAGAATCATATTTTTAGTTGGGAGGTATTTTAACAGCCAATTCTGAGCATAGTCCCTTTCAACCGTTGTTTCGGGAACACCGCACTCCCTCGCTTTCTCTCTTATCTCTCATTTGCTATCATTTCCTTCTGCAATCCCTCTATTTATTCCACCTAAAACTTTATCAAATGTTTTATCGAAATCCGGGAGTTGTTTCAATTGATGCCTGAGTGAATTCTCCCACGCACTATCAAAATCGCTTTTTCTAGCTATGATGGATGACGTATTGATACTTACACCTTCAAATCGGCATTTCTCTTCCAGTAGCTCTAAAGCCTTCTCTTTATTGACCCTATCCCGTAGATCCCACACGTCATAGAGGTCCCTTGGTCTCGTTCTTTCAAATAAAGCACGTGTCTTTTCAGCGACAATCTCCTCCAGAGAATAAGCAAGTATTTCCGCTTTGTAATCATCAGAATAAGGATGAATAATGGGCCTCTTTTCTATTGGAAACAATATTATTTCCTTTTTAGCGTTTGTAAAATCCAGTTTGATTTTTAGTGGGTTCCCAACGTTGCGCATAACCCTGAAATGGATGAGAACCACGTATCCGTTTACATTCTCATTAATCTTGAGACTATCATCAAATTTTATTCCACTTTCTTCTTTAGCGCCTTTCACTGCGTTACTGATCTCATCTTCTGAATCCTTTTTCTCTAAATCTTCCAGCAATGTGAAGTCCAGGTCATCAGAAAATCTAAAATTAGCAATATAGAGTTTTCTTATCCTGGTGCCACCTTTTAGAATCATATTTTTAGTTGGGAGGTATTTTAACAGCCAATTCTGAGCATAGTCCCTTTCAACCGTTGTTTCGGGAACACCGCACTCCCTCGCTTTCTCTCTTATCTCTCTTGAAGGTATCATTCCAAATCACCCATTATTTTGTCATCCAGATTTATGATTAACCTCCATTTTGCGTTTTTTGGTCCTTTATGGGGCATTGGAGGGTCAAGTAACAGGTAATTCCGGGTTTTGATTTCAGGAATGTCAATATCTATGGCTAAGAACTCGCAGAGATAGCCCAACCGTCTAATCACACGCGAATTTTCAAGTTTTTTTGCATATTCCACGAGTTTATTCTTATCCTAGGGATTTCTAAAATAGCACCTTTTTTGGTAACTACTCACCCACTACGAAGTTATTACGGATAAGACTTTATATTATCCATCCCTATGGTTGTAAATAAAACGTTTCGATTGATGAAGGGACAAACGATGAATATACCTACCCGTGATGAAATTCGTGCAGCATACCGGCAAGGAGAAGAGGAGATTATTCAACTTGTTGAGCAGCTCATTCAGGAATTGCAGGCACAGCAGGATCGTTTGAACAAAAATAGCAAGAACAGCAGCAAACCCCCTTCTAGCGATGGTTTCAAAAAGCACCGCACCAAAAGTATGAGAAAAACCGGCATCAAAAAAAGCGGCGGGCAGAAGGGGCATAAAGGTCATACTTTGGAACCATCGGAAAAACCGGACCACACAGAGGTGCACAAGGTCGGGCAGTGCGCTATGTGCAGTGTAACTCTTGAAGATACCGACGTTGTGGGTTATCAGAAGCGTCAGGTCTTTGACATTCCACCCATACAACTGGAAGTAATCGAGCATCAGGCAGAGATCAAGATCTGTTCCTGCTGTGGCACAGCGAATACCGCTTCTTTTCCTCTTGACGTGACCGCATCAGTGCAATACGGCAGCCGCGTCAAAGCGCTGGCTGTATACCTGAACAACTATCAATTCATCCCGTTGGAGCGCATCAGCGAATTCTTCGAGGATGTTGTCGGTCATCACCCTTCTGAGGCAATTACACTTCAGGCGAACATAACCTGTGCAGAGTGCGTAAAACCCGCTAACGAGGCGATTAAAGAGCAGTTGATAAACGCTGATGTAGTCAACTTCGATGAAACGGGTTTGCCGGTGGAGAACAAATTGAACTGGCTGCATGTTGCTTGTACACCTTATCTGACGTATTATACGGTGCATCAGAAACGTGGCAGGGAAGCGATGGACGCGATAGGGATTTTGCCCGAGTTTTGTGGGAGAGCGGTGCATGATCACTGGAGACCCTACTTTGGATACGACCATCTAAAGCACGGTCTCTGCAATGCCCACCACTTGCGTGACACTATATTCATCTATGAGCAATACGGGCAGGAGTGGGCAGAAAAATTGAGTCGCTGCTTGATAGACATCACGGAAGAAGTGGATTTGGTCTGTGAGTACAGTAATCACCTAGATCCTGAAAAGATAGAGGTATATGAAGCGCGATACGACGAGATTATTGAATACGGACTTGAAATGAATCCTCCACCGCAGAAAGAACCAGGAAAACGGGGCAGAACCAAGCAATCTCCGCCCCAAAATCTACTTGACCGCTTAAAGGAATACAAGCAGGAAGTGTTGGCATTTATGTACGATTTTCGTGTGCCTTTTGACAACAATCAGGCCGAGCGCGATATACGTATGATGAAAGTGAAACAGAAGGTGTCAGGCACCTTCCGAACTGCTGAAGGGGCGGATGTGTTCTGTAGTATTCGTGGGTATATCTCTACAGCACGGAAGAACGGGTGTCGTGTCCTCGATGCTATTATCGA
>QENJ01000118.1 GCA_013374505.1 Candidatus Methanophagaceae archaeon | reverse complement strand
GAGATATGCAAGGTTGACCGCGGCAGCAGTTTTCCCGACTCCGCCTTTTATGCTGTAGAATGCCAGAATCGTCATTTTAATAGTCCTCCTTTGTGATTATACCTCATCATCTTTAAAAAGTTGTCTAAATAGTTTGGTATTCTTCTTTTGACCGAATAGCCGGAACTGATCTGAGAACTCAGCCCGTACGTGCTGTTGTCTCATGTTCAGATTTGTGATCAGACCTCCGATTGCAGCCGCAACGAGTATAGCACGATCAGATTCGGGCACGATTGTATCAAGGTACTCGTTCAATGTATTCTGCTGAACCGAGAGGTCGTTGAACTCGCCCAGGTTGTCCTGAAATTGCTTCAGTTGCTTTGTCAGAAGTGTAATCTCATCAGTGGGGAATATAGAGGCGAAGAACTCCAAGAGATAACGCAGTTTCTTGCACTGTATCCGCAGGCGGTGTAGTTTCTCGTCCAGAGAATCGTTATCTATCTTCGCTCCGACTTTCATGATCTTTTTGTACCGTCTCCAGATGAAGGCACGGGCAAGCGTAATCACGGGTTTTTCTGCGTTTACTGGCGCTCCGACAGCCTCATGTACCACATCAGAAACGAGGAATGAATCCCAGTCGCTGACAAGCAGCCGGTAAAAATCCGAGCGCAGCACTTCAACAAATCGTATCAGCTCGTTTTCACGCTGCTTTTCCAGATCCATGAAAAACGGATCGAGACCAGGTCTGAGATTTTCGGGCAGCATGGCGAGGTACTGCTCCTTATTATGCAGGTACACGTCCAGGTCTCTTAGTTTGTTTGAATACTGCCCGAGTACCCGGAAATCCTGCTTTAATCGGTCGAGTTCTGCATCTGGAAACACGCCTTTTATCTGGCTCAGAGCAGAGCGTGTTCGACGCCCGGACACCCGGAAATCGTGGAGAAACTCGGTGTCTATATCTCTGATGACTCCATCCTCGTTCTCTTTCATGACGTTTAACAGGTAGATCAAGATCTTCCTTGTGGGTGCACTACCACCCATATCTCTCGTGAGGGCGATCTTAACTTTGGAGCTATAGTCTCCGGGTTTTCTTCTGGTCTGCTTGAGCATCAGATCAAATAGAGTCTCAGAGGGCTCCGCCACTTTGAGCCGCTCTAAAAACTGATAGAAATCACGAAACTCATTCTCGTATCCTCGGACTGGGTCCAGCGTAACGGTGCGGATGGGTTCTGTAGAGGCGACATCTCCGTTTAGAATGAGCTCATCAAGATAGACCAGCAGTACCGTTTTTTCATCATTGTTCAGGATATGGAGTTTTTCGTGCCTCTGCTCAAAGGTTAAAAAGGGTAGAAGTGCCCTGACATCCAGATACTCGTTCAACTTCGTCTTCAGCTCACAATCTGGAAAGTCCCACCAGAACCGTGCCTCTTCCTTATGCTGCCAGGGGCATTCTGTTGCCACTTCAAATGATTTTTGGTCCTCAAGGTAAAATGTATCTTCCTGCTTCAAAAGAACGAGGCCACCCTTGTAGAGTAACCAGTCAAAAGAATCGAAATAGCATCCGCTCATGGTAGTAGGTGGACCATGTGCAATCTGGTAGGATTCCGATACCGTCTGGATTAGATCCTGGTGAGTCCTGTCTTCAAGCAGCGTAAAAAAATAGCCTCTTCCCCATTTCTATCTTTCCTCTTGAAAATCATGAGTCACCATACCAGAGTCCTCGGTTATCTATCAACCATGTCTGCGAGTTCAAACGCTCCTCGTCCGTAGCAGGAGTTATGCGCTCATAAGTACCATCAGATAAAAGCCTTCTCGCTTTTACGTTATCCTTCAGGTGAACATTCAGCATATTCTCGATTATTATTTCTTTGAGTTTAGGATCGGGGACGACAAGGAGTACTTCTATCCTCCTCTTGATGTTTCTTGGCATCATGTCCGCACTGCCTATCAAAACATTATCATCTCCTCCGTTTCTGAAGTAATATATCCTTGCATGTTCAAGGAATCGCCCAATTATCGAAGTCACCGTTATATTTTCACTCACGCCTTTTATACCCGGTCTCAGAGCGCACAGACCACGCACGTTGAGTTCGATTTTCACACCCGCTATCGAAGCACGATAGAGCGCCTGAATTATGCCCTTATCAACAAGACCGTTGAGTTTTAAGGCTATGTAGCCATCTCCTGTCAATTTATGTGCCTCTACCTCCCTGTCGATACGTTTAACAACCTCTTTTCTGAGTGTCGCCGGAGCAACCACAAGACGATTATAGTTACACGTCTGTGAATATCCGGTGAGGAAGTTGAAGAGCTCAGTAAGTTCTGATCCGACTTCGAGATTGCAGGTTAGATATACGAGGTCCGCATAGATTGTTGAAGTAACTGCATTGAGGTTTCCAGTACTTACAAGCGAATAACGCATGATCTTCTCACCCTGTTTTCTCACGATAAGAAGTATCTTTGAATGCACCTTGAGATCCTCAAGCCCATAAACCACGTGTACGCCCTCTTCCTCCAGAACCTTTACCCAATGTATATTTGCCGCCTCATCAAATTTCGCCTTCAACTCTACAAGTACCGCCACATCCTTACCTTTCACTCTTGCACGCAATAGTGCATCTATAACCGGTGATTTTTTATCGATCCGGTAGATCGTGGTCTTAATAGCTAAAACATCCGGGTCTTCTGCTGCCTGGTTAAGCAGGTTCACTAACACATTGAAACTATCATAAGGGTAATAAAAGACCCAATCTCGCTTTTCTATCGCAGAAAAGATGTCTTGACCCACACAAAAAGCAGGAGGGAGGTATGGTAAAAAGGGAGTATCTTTAAGATCCGGTCTATCAATATCAAGAAACTGCCAGAAATCCATGAGCGATAGTGGCATATTAACCTCATATACAAGATCGTCAGTAAGCTCGAGGTTGCAAAAAAAGAGGTTCTTCAAATCAGCCGGCATCGATTTATCGGTCTCCAGCCTTATAGGAAAACCGGTCCTCCTTGACTCTATACCTACCTCCATAGCGGTTAGAAGATCCGGTGCAAGATCATTTGATATCGTTATCTCTGCATTTCTTGTTATTCTGAAGGGGTAGGAGGCAATAATCTCCAAGCCCGGAAATAACTTATCTATCTCTGATGCAATGACATCCTCTATGAAGACAAGATTAATCTCTCTTTTCCGTTCGATTTTGTTCTTAGATTTTTTACCTTTATCTGGTAGCTCAATCAGTCTTGGAAAGAGATCAGTTGGTATCTTAACCCGCGCATACTTCTCATTGTTCTCGTGATCACGGACGATTACAGCAAGGTTGAAGCTGAGATTTGAGATGAAAGGGAAAGGGTGTGCAAAATCCATAGCGAGAGGCGTAAGTGTCGGAAAGATAGAATCATCAAAGTAGGTTCTGATAAAATTGCGTTGATTCTTATCCAGGTCTTCAACCTTTTTAATCACTATTCCCGCATTCAATAACTCCGGAATTAGCTCTTCCTTCCAGCATTTTGAGTATCGCTTCAGAAGCTTTTTTACCGCTATTCTTATGGCAGCAAGCTGTTCCTGTGGTGTCATGCCATCGGGTGGTGATTTGAGAGCGCCTTCTGACAATTGCTGCTTCAAGCCAGAAACCCGCACCATAAAAAATTCATCGAGGTTGCTACCGCATATCGCAAGGAACTTAATCCGCTCTAACAGCGGGTGCGTTCGGTCATTTACCTCCTCAAATATCCGCTCATTCACTTTTAACCAGCTCAGTTCTCTGTTAATATATAGTGCAGGATCATCGAGCAGTTTCATCATCTCATCTTCTGAGGTAACGATCTGTTCCTTGCTATCAATACTATCACTCATAATGTCCCATATTCTCCTAAGTATTGTTTAACCGTTTCTCATCAAGGATCATCTCCAGGTACGATTTCTGGCTTATCTTCTCTGATGAGAGTTCGAGGTCATTAAGGAGCATAAAAATCTCTTTCTTCTTCTCCTTATATTCCGCATCATTGCTTGCTTTTCCTTCTACTTCTATGAATTCGCCCAAGTCCTCCACGTCATCCAGTGTTACAATCAAATCACCAAGAAGGTACGTCTTCCTCTGTTTCTTTACCTCACAGAGCACATAAAAACCAAGTTCCGCGAGTATTTTCTGCATTTCTTGGGCTGATTCTATTCCGAGCTCTATTTCCTCCCGGCTTGTTGTCTCATCATCTTTTTTCGGGCCTTTGTAAGTTAGCCTGCACTCGCCATTTGCATCCCTAACCCTGAGAGCACTTCCACTCCTGAAAATACGTATATCCGGATGCTCAAAATAAAGATCCCGCTCGGTCTTTTCGCCCTTGTACTCTCCTTTAAGTCCAATTATGCGTTCCGTCAGGCGTTCTATATTGTTTATCTTAAGCTTTGTTTCTACTTCTATCATAAGTACATGGTCCTATTATTTCTAAAGGTATTACGTTTATATATTATTTATAACACTTAATCCGCACATATCTTTCGCAATTGCCATAAAACTGATTGAACCTATTCAATATCTATAAACATAGATTTGAAAATGTGCAATAAATTACCTCCTTGGAACGGTACATCAACCAGTCAAAAGCAATCGGCTAACAAAGCCATTGCCGGGGGAAATATGGGCTATGAGTAACGAAACAAGTTTAACTAACTATAAGAACCTGCTCCACCGGTACCTACCGATACTGACATGGCTGCCCAAGTACAAACCATCTTGGCTGCGCTACGATCTCATTTCCGGGCTGACCATCTGGGCGGTGCTTGTACCGCAGGCAATGGCTTATGCCGGGATTGCCGGGGTGCCCCCGATAATGGGGCTATATACTATCCCAATACCGCTGTTTTTTTATGCTATTTTCGGCACGTCACGCACGCTGGTTGTGGGACCCGATTCGGCGACAGCGCTAATTTCCGCCAGTGCCGTTGGCGCAGTGGCTGCTGTTGGTGCGGCTGAGTATCTGGCGCTAACATCAGCGATGGCGATAGCAGTCGGGATATTCTTCATAGTGTTTGGAATGCTGCGGATGGGCTGGATAGCCAACTTTATCTCGATCCCGGTGATGTCGGGTTTTCTCGAGGGGGTTGTCATGGTCACAATCATGGGTCAGGTGCCCAAGCTGTTCGGGATTGAAGGAGGTGGTGACAATTTCTTTGAAAAACTTTGGGCGATTATCCCCGGGCTGCCCGAGACCAACATGACAACGCTGGCACTCGGTGTTGGCAGCCTCGTGTTAATCTTTGCTATCGGACGGTATGTCTCGAAATTGCCGGCTGCACTCATGACAATTATTATTTCCATTGTGGCTGTTTCCGTCCTGGACCTGACAGCTAACGGCGTTGACGTGATCGGTACGCTTAGCACTGGCATGCCGCCCATGGATTTGCCAGACGTGAGCCTAACAGAATATATGACTATTCTTCCCGGCGCTCTGGCAATACTTCTGCTTGGCTATATAGAGACGCTTGGCGCTGCCAAAAGCGCTGCCTCGAGGGGTGGCGGTAAAATCGATCCCGATCAGGAGTTGGTTGCCCTGGGCACTGCTAATCTGGGCGCGGGCTTGAGCTCGGGATTTGTTGCCGCAGGCAGCCTGTCGAAGACATCGGTAGCTATGGGTGCGGGAGGGAAGACGCAGATCAGCCATGTCGTCAGCGGCATCCTGGCGATCCTGACATTACTTTTCATGATGCCGCTATTTACCAACCTACCAGAAGCGACACTGGCTGCTGTCGTGATCATGGCGATGATTGGTCTTGATCAGACTGCCAGGCTCAAGAAAGAACTGAAACTCAGCCGTACAGAGTTTACACTGGGCATGATCTGTTTCTTTGGTGTGCTTACCCTCGGCGTGTTGCAGGGCGTAGGTCTGGGAGTCCTCCTCTC
>QENJ01000117.1 GCA_013374505.1 Candidatus Methanophagaceae archaeon | reverse complement strand
GAAGTACCCGATGGATATGAAATATATGAGCATCTTCCCAACGGACAAGTTTTATTGCGTAAAAAACTGCCCCGGTTCATTACAGATATTGAAAGCCATATGATTGAAAAAGAGCTAAAGAAAATAGAAGGGGCAAGGCGGTATCTTGTTGATATAAAGGGGAAAGTTATAACTATTTTTGAGTCGAATCAGGATATTCAGGCTTTGAAGAATATATTTAGTGATGTTAGATCTGCTTCTCCTAACGGTCGTTCGGATGATGTTTCTGTAATTGAAGATATCATTAATATTACTGTAACTTACGGCTCTATTATGAGATTTACTCTTGAGAGTGAGAGAAAGAGGACTTTCATTGCCGAGCGGTACTGTTTTTTGAGCTCAATTGATGACTGGATATATATAGGCGAACCTGATTCCTTGAAAAACCTTGTTAAGAAATATTTTAAGCATCTGGATCAGGATTCTTTTTTCGATCTTTTTTAAGGAAACTCAGGGACATAGTTGACTATGTTGAATAACTTTCCATGTAGAATATGAGGCGAATAATTGGGTATGTCCGTAAATTTTCAACATTTGGGTAAGAGGGCGGGATAGTTTTTACTACGATGGAACAAGAGGTGTACGTTAAAGTTGACATTTTGGAAAACGAGATAGAAGCGCAGCTTCTCGACTCTATCTTAAACGAATGAAACATTCCTCATCATATACAATCTTACTATGACACGGCCTTCGACGGCCTGTTTCAGGCTCAGAAAGGATGGGGGTATAGTAGTTGTCGCATAAGCGCTAAGTTGTTTTTGCCCAGGAGGGACTGAAAAAAAATGAACATCGAACATCGAACCCCGCGTCCGCGGGGTTGAATGGGGAAAGATGAAGAAACAGAGTTTGCAAAAAACACGGCATAAGTCTTGGTGAGCTGTGCTCTGGAATGCGTTACAAAATCGGTATCATCTGGGGAAAAGCCCGACATGAGAGATTATGTTAATCAGGTGTGAAAACCGATTGTTAATGCTGAATAGCTGCAAAACAAGCCAGGCACGCTTGGAACGAACGCCACCTATCTCTTCCCCTGCTTTCAATAAACAGCCCGGCCAGCTTTTTCAATTGGTATAGCGATCTCCTTTTTTGTGAGTTGCAATAATAAAAGTGGTTCAGCTGCGGGAGCATCTAAAAGGAGTTCAGCATTTCGAAATGTTGGTAAACGAGGTGCAAAATATAAATTGTTGTGAAAGCTTGTTTCTGGAGGTAGTTTTGTTACGGATTCGTAACAAAAGGAGTTAGCTACCCGTAACAAAATACCCGTGATCTGTGCTGTTGTCTAATGGCTGATTTCATATAATGTGGTGTTATAGCTGAATTTATCGCAGTTATCCATATTTTGGCATTATAGTTGCTAAAAAGAATTCTGGTAAGCTAAAGAAAAGACCTATATAAGGAAGGTGATAATAAAGATGACTATAAATGAGCTCATAAAATCTGCTATTAAAGATAAGAAACTAAGGAGCAGACTCCTTAATGATCCAATGCGAACTTGTAAGTATTGTGGCATCATTATATATGTGGGAGATCTCGGGAATCCAGATTTGCCGCTTTTTACCGATTCAACAGTCATGCAGGGCGGGTATCAGCCATAATATATTAAAATGACGTGAAAAAGACAAGAAATCTCGCAACATTTCGTACTAAACCATACAAAGGAGAAAAAGATGGTAGTTGAGAGTACCGGCTATAACAAGGCTCACAAATCCGTTTTGATTAGGCTACGTACCAATCTTCACGCCAGGATTCCCCGTCTATCAATCAGAAATCCCGCTCTGGACTGCCGGAACTGAATTCAACTTTCTTTTAATTATTTTAAGAGCCTCTGGCAAATCCGCTTTTGGCCAGCCAACTTTTTCCAAAACGGATGTCATAGATTCTTCAAAAAGAATCCATGTCTCGGGTGCTGAAATCGTTTGCATCAATTTCTCCTCCATTTGCATTTTTCCTCCACTTTTAGGTAACCACCAAGTTAAAATTGATTGGCAATTTTTCATACCTTTCTAACAAACCTATCAATTGTTCATTGTTTCGCACATTATTTGATAATAGAAGTTTTTTCAAAAACTCCTGAAATAGTATTTGCCGCCTCTCTTCTTTGACACTCTCTCGTATCTTTGGCTCAAGCTTTGAAGCTTTTGTATGCGGTCGGTCTTCGTATGTAAATATTTCAAGATGGTGAAAAGCTAAATCCTCCAATAGAACTCTTGTTGCTTCGAAATCATCTTCTGTTTCCGTCGGAAAGCCCACAATGAAATCGGTAGAAATCTTTACATTGGGAAAAGTATCGCGCAGGTCTTCAAAAATCTCATTTATTTCAGAAATAGTATATTCCCTTTTCATCAGCTTGAGAATACGGTCAGAACCTGATTGTATAGGAATGTAAAAGGTTTTTGCTATTTTGTGTGAATGAAACAATTCAATCAATTCTCGTTTGTAACGAGAGATCCAATTTGGATTAAGGTTATCCAAATAAAGCTCAAAATCAATATTGCTGGTTACCGCCACTCGCAAGAGATCAACGATTGATACACCGTGATCTTGTCCATAAGCACCCAGATCTTCTGAAACGAACTTTATTTTCGAAATTCCCTCTTTAACACTTTGTCGGATGTCTCGCAAGATATCACCAATGCTACGGCTTTTTGTTTTGCCATTGGCAAAGGGAATCGCGCAATAAGTGCAGTGGCCCATACATCCGGTGGAGATTCTTATAGCTCCCATTGAACTGTCATCCGGTTCTAAGCTTGAAGGCGGTATGTCGTCAATCTTGATTTTTGAAGGGATGAAATCGTTGAGCTTCTTTAATGTCCTGGGTGAAAAAACAAAGCCATCGAAGTCTTCCTTCAGCCGAGTATAGTTGATAGAAGGAAGGCATCCACCGACTATAATCTGTGCTTCCCTTCGTTTTCTCAACTTAATTTCCTTAAGGCGATCAATATTGTGGTCTTCAGAAACCTTTGTAAAACCACACGTCATCAAAATAATAACGGAAGCTTTTTCACAGGCATCTGTCTGTGGCCATCCATTTGATCTAAAGAACTCCTGGACTCTTGTGGTATCCACTTTATTGGAGATACAGCCAAGAGATTCTATGTAAAAAGATTTGTGGTTGTTTGAAATCATTTTCAGGGCAAACTCCTTTCCCATAAGCTGTGTATGTTATGATCTAAGCTTCCTTGGTTGCTACTATTTCCAACGTAGTAAAGAAAAATACCCAATCTTTTTCCTTCTCAGAATAGGAGAAATCCCTCTTTCATTATGGCGCTATCTTCCAATCAACCTCCTCTTGCTTTTTATTTTCATCAACGTACATCTCTGGGATATATGACCGTTTCACCACAGCCTCCTTATTTCTATGAAGCTCCCTTTTTAGCTATGATTTCAGCGACATTGTACCAGTAACGCCAGCCTGGTTGGGGACGTTCTATCCCATAGCGCTTAAGTATGGTAAGTTCGTCTTCAGTTTCGAGATTTTGAATGACTAACTCTTTCTTTATGATATCGCTGTCAAAAATGATTGTTCTTATTTTTTGACCAAGCTCTGGATCTTTGGTTTTCGATATCCACTCATCTAAATTCCTGGGAATCCTGTATGGAATGAGCCTTTCAATCATAAATCCAGCATTATTCAGCAGTTCCAATAATTCGAAATAAGTGTAGTAACAATGGTGATCAGCTTCTCGTATCCGCGCAAGCGGGGTCCAAACAGCCTTCAACTCGTCAGAAACAATGGCATCCATGATTGAAAGTATTCCATCCGCCTTTAGAACCCTATGGATTTCACGTAAGACCAATGGAAAATTTGAGAATGAGACGTGGTGGATGGCTGTCCTGCAACTTATGATATCAAAGGTGTCAGGTTCAAATGGCAACTTATCGTATAATTCTACAGCGGGGTGGACGGTAACGTTTTGAATCCCTTTTCGCTTCAGAGCTTCCCGTAAAACGCCAAGTGATTTCTCCTCAGAGTGCAAAGCGTCTATCTGTTGAACTTGATCGGCAATTGAGAGTGTATAATTCCCTGTGCCCACCTCAAGATCCAGAACCTTCTGATTTTTCGCGAAAGGGACTGACTCAAGCATTTTGCCTATAAGCCATTTGTGAACAGCGATTTTTTCTTGCTCGTTATAGTCGGTACTCTCAACTACCATCTTTTTCTCCTTTGTATGGTTTAGTACGAAATGTTGCGAGATTTCTTGTCTTTTTCACGTCATTTTAATATATTATGGCTGATACCCGCCCTGCATGACTGTTGAATCGGTAAAAAGCGGCAAATCTGGATTCCCGAGATCTCCCACATATATAATGATGCCACAATACTTACAAGTTCGCATTGGATCATTAAGGAGTCTGCTCCTTAGTTTCTTATCTTTAATAGCAGATTTTATGAGCTCATTTATAGTCATCTTTATTATCACCTTCCTTATATAGGTCTTTTCTTTAGCTTACCAGAATTCTTTTTAGCAACTATAATGCCAAAATATGGATAACTGCGATAAATTCAGCTATAACACCACATTATATGAAATCAGCCATTAGACAACAGCACAGATCACGGGTATTTTGTTACGGGTAGCTAACTCCTTTTGTTACGAATCCGTAACAAAACTACCTCCAGAAACAAGCTTTCACAACAATTTATATTTTGCACCTCGTTTACCAACATTTCGAAATGCTGAACTCCTTTTAGATGCTCCCGCAGCTGAACCACTTTTATTATTGCAACTCACAAAAAAGGAGATCGCTATACCAATTGAAAAAGCTGGCCGGGCTGTTTATTGAAAGCAGGGGAAGAGATAGGTGGCGTTCGTTCCAAGCGTGCCTGGCTTGTTTTGCAGCTATTCAGCATTAACAATCGGTTTTCACACCTGATTAACATAATCTCTCATGTCGGGCTTTTCCCCAGATGATACCGATTTTGTAACGCATTCCAGAGCACAGCTCACCAAGACTTATGCCGTGTTTTTTGCAAACTCTGTTTCTTCATCTTTCCCCATTCAACCCCGCGGACGCGGGGTTCGATGTTCGATGTTCATTTTTTTTCAGTCCCTCCTGGGCAAAAACAACTTAGCGCTTATGCGACAACTACTATACCCCCATCCTTTCTGAGCCTGAAACAGGCCGTCGAAGGCCGTGTCATAGTAAGATTGTATATGATGAGGAATGTTTCATTCGTTTAAGATAGAGTCGAGAAGCTGCGCTTCTATCTCGTTTTCCAAAATGTCAACTTTAACGTACACCTCTTGTTCCATCGTAGTAAAAACTATCCCGCCCTCTTACCCAAATGTTGAAAATTTACGGACATACCCAATTATTCGCCTCATATTCTACATGGAAAGTTATTCAACATAGTCAACTATGTCCCTGAGTTTCCTTAAAAAAGATCGAAAAAAGAATCCTGATCCAGATGCTTAAAATATTTCTTAACAAGGTTTTTCAAGGAATCAGGTTCGCCTATATATATCCAGTCATCAATTGAGCTCAAAAAACAGTACCGCTCGGCAATGAAAGTCCTCTTTCTCTCACTCTCAAGAGTAAATCTCATAATAGAGCCGTAAGTTACAGTAATATTAATGATATCTTCAATTACAGAAACATCATCCGAACGACCGTTAGGAGAAGCAGATCTAACATCACTAAATATATTCTTCAAAGCCTGAATATCCTGATTCGACTCAAAAATAGTTATAACTTTCCCCTTTATATCAACAAGATACCGCCTTGCCCCTTCTATTTTCTTTAGCTCTTTTTCAATCATATGGCTTTCAATATCTGTAATGAACCGGGGCAGTTTTTTACGCAATAAAACTTGTCCGTTGGGAAGATGCTCATATATTTCATATCCATCGGGTACTTC
>QENJ01000287.1 GCA_013374505.1 Candidatus Methanophagaceae archaeon | reverse complement strand
TATGCTTATTCCACTTGAGATAATCTATCGCAACTCGCTGCCGGAAGGTTCGAGTGTGTTCAGGCGATTAAAAGAAGGAAGTTTGAGCTTAGATGATCTTGGTTTAGACAAAAAGCCATATCCGGGGCAGGTTTTAGAACGACCGTTGCTGGATGTCTCGACAAAGCTGGAAGCGAGCGATAGGTACATTAGTTGGG
The DNA here is from genome assembly GCA_013374505.1 of Candidatus Methanophagaceae archaeon. Taxonomy (GTDB): domain Archaea; phylum Halobacteriota; class Syntropharchaeia; order Alkanophagales; family Methanospirareceae; genus QENJ01. The sequence goes on along the minus strand of QENJ01000287.1, from coordinate 5,703 downwards.
ACGCGGCAAAGGAACTTGCAGGTCTGAGCGAATCCGAACTAGAAGAAATCAAGCGGGTAACACTGCACATAAAGGGGGTCATCACTAGCGAGGCAAGCAGGGCAGGACTGACAAACGAAGATGGCAAGCTAGAATTTGGATTTGATGAAGCACGGAATCTGGTACTGGTAGATACTTTAGGCACTTTGGATGAGTGTCGTTTCACGTTTGAAGGGATGCCGGTGAGTAAAGAGATAGCACGGCTATTTTACAGGAATACAAACTGGTATGAAGCGGTTGAAGCGGCAAAAAAGGTGGATAACGTCGGGTGGAAAGAATTAGTGGGGATTAAGCCAGCTGCGCTACCGCCTGCACTTAGAGATGCGATTTCCAGGCTTTACAAAGCCAGTTGTAACGAGATGACGCACCGGATTTGGTTTGATGATGTTCCTGCGGTGAAGCTGTTTTTAGAAGATCTGGTGGATGTGATATAAAAGTATTTTTAGCTGACCGCAAGCACACACAGCTAGTTACAAACCTGTTCGTAAGCGGTTATTGATAAGGACTTTTTACCATCTACGCCGCCGACAGGACTCGAACCTGTGACAATCCGGTTAACAGCCGGGTACTCTACCAACTGAGTTACGGCGGCACAAATATTTTTATGCTTTTATTATCTTGTTGTTAGTGTATATTATCTTTTGTATAGTAAAGATAAAGAGCTATGAATTTACTCATTCGTGATAGCCACAATAGTATCATGGCATTTCTCGCCATAGAAAATGCAGCACGAGCAGGACTATAATAATAGCCGCAATTATCATGATGATATACGGTAAAAACTTAATAATGAACCATACCACGCATAAAAGTACGAGAATACCTAGCAATACGGAGACCAACGCAGGTATCCCGCTCAGGAACCACGTAGTTCGCATTCTCTTACCACCTCTACCATCTCTTCCGCTACTTTTAACAATCGAAGCCATGAATTCGCGGCTGCTCTCACCCTCACAATATCCTCACCACGTATATACACGCATAACCTATTCGCACCATAGCGAGATCAACATAAGAGCGTCTTTTATCTTCTATCCGGTCCTCCCGCTCCTCTCTTATTGACTCATAGATTGTCTTTACTATTTCTTCGTCATCCTCAAGCACAAATTCCGCTTCGATCTTCATCAGAAAGTAATAACAACGTAACCGAAAAAGTTCATATCGCCTTTACAATCTTAACTATTACTGTTGGCCGCTCCTTTTTTAATGCTCTATAGCCACAGTAGGGGCATCTCACACTTTGATACTCCGTTTTTAGCTCTACAATTCTTTTACACCGCAAACAATAATAGCCCATATCTTCTCACCTCAGCCCTATACTCCAACTTCCGGGTTCTCCCCGCGTTCTTCTATGCCTATCTCCGCTCCGGCTTCTCTTTCGGACAACCGCTTTATCGCCCTCTGCGCGGTTATGCCTACCGGAGTTTGCGGGACATATGTTCCACCAGTGAACGTATAGCCACATTTTGCACATTTCCATACCCCTGTGCCCTTCCTTGATACTGACGCTCTTTCACAACGCGGACACTTATGCGCAGCTCTAGTCTGCGCTTCTATGGTGGCAACTGCTTTTCTTATCTTTCGCCCGTAACGCACACCAAACCTACCCGCGGATTTTGTTATCTTCCCTTTTCTTCTCCCTCGTTTCTTTGCCATCTCTCACATCACTGAATAGTAATAGAGTTAATTTGTAAAAGTATTATATTCTTTTTAGCGTATGGGTATTCGGAAATGAAGTTATCAGACCTGAATTTAGAAGAACGAGTTGCGAATATATTCAGTGAAGATAAAGAACTGTACCCCCCGCAAGAAGAAGCGATAAAAGCAGGTCTGCTCGACAGCAGCAAGAATTTCGTTATTGCATCACCAACGGCAAGTGGAAAGACGCTGTTAGCGGAATTGGCAATGCTAAAATCGATTTTGCACGATTCGGGCAAGTGCCTCTATGTCGTGCCCCTGAACGCATTAGCATATGAGAAATACCTAAATTTTAAGGATATGTACAGCGCGGTTGCAAATGTAGGCATATCAACAGGCGATTACGAGAGTTCCTCGCGGTATCTTGAACGATATGACATCATAATTCTAACACTGGAGAAGCTGGATTCTCTCACGCGAGTTAAGCCATCCTGGTTAAGGCAGATTTCGGTTCTGGTCGTTGATGAGGCGCACGTGCTGGGTGATACGAAGCGAGGGCCACGATTAGAAGGTGCAATGGCGCGGTTTATGAGCTTCAATCCCTCTGCAAGAGTCATTGCACTATCCGCAACGATACCAAATGCGGATGAGTTTGGAAACTGGTTGAATGCGTCTTTGATACAATCAGAATGGCGTCCGGTACCGTTAAAGGAAGAAGTATTTCTGGCAAAGAACGACAATGCGATATTAGAGCGCGTGGTGGCAGACGTAAAAGCAGGTTCGCAAACGCTTGTTTTTGTGAACACGAAGCGCGGTTCGGCATCTTTTGCAAGGAAACTTGCAGCACGGCTGAATCTAAGGAATGCCGAGTTAGATGTGCTTGCGGATAAAGTTGACCTCGGTGTGGACGACCTGAACGAGATAGTTAAGCACGGCGTTGCATATCACAACTCGTGGCTGCATCCTGAGCAGAGGCGAGCGCTGGAAGTGAGTTTCCGAGCTCGTGTATTAAATGTGATATGCTGCACGCCAACGTTGGCAATGGGCGTTTCTTTACCTGCGAAAGTGGTAATAATCCGAAATTACAGGTTCTTCACGCAAGAGCGAGGAAATGCGCCTATGCCCGTAAGCTGGATAAAGCAGGTATTTGGTCGCGCGGGAAGACCGGAACACGACCGGTATGGACTAGGGCTGATAGTGGCGAAGAGCGAGGCGGAAAAAGAGAATATAGAAGAACTATACATACATGGTGCCCTGGAACGTGTAGAATCGCAGTTTTCATGGGATGCAATGACAGAGCAGATTCTCGCAACCATAGTCGCGGGCGCTCACAGGGTAGAGGCGATATATGAATTCCTCAATAGTACATTCTATGCGTATCAGAATCCGGATGAAATGGGATTTGTGAAAGACGAGCTGGAAAGTATACTGCGGCAATTAGAGCATGTGGGTTTTATCACCATAGACGAGGCTAACGATGAGATACAGGCTACGGACTTTGGTGCACTTTCTTCCAAGTTGTATCTTTCCACGAAATCGGCATTATTGCTAAGAGAAGGCATAAACTTTTTGGGTGACGGCGTAGAAATATCGGATTTCGACCTCCTGGTACTTCTATGTCAGTGTGACGAAGTGATTCAATTGAACGTGAAAGATGCGATGGCAATAGCAAGCAGTTTTAGTAACAATCCTGATTGGGTGTACCACGGTGCGAATGCGTTGGGCAGTTCTATCGTGGCACACGCATGGATAGACGAAATGACATATCCTGAGATGAATGACAAATTCGGGACTTATCCCGGTGAGATACACAATAATATCTATGCGCTGGGCTGGATTTGTTATGCAGCATCGCGGATTGCGGAGCATCTTCGTGTTGGGGATATGTACGCGAGATTAAACACTTTAAAAGACCGGTTAAGGCACGGTGCAAGGCCTGAGCTGCTCGCGTTGGCTGCAATTAAAGGTGTAGGTCGCGTAATAGCAAGGAAGTTGTATTCTGCGGGATTCCGAAGTCCAGCAGAGGTAGCGAGTGCTGACGTAACGCAGTTGGAAAAAGTGCCCGGTCTCGGATTGAAACGAGCCGAGAAGATAAAAGCAGAAACGATGACGTTATCTGAGTGAATAGCAGCGTCAAAACGGATTTATACAAAGCTAAAACAAAAAAATCAGAGAGTACGAGAGAAGTATGACCCTGTTTATAGTCACGCCGAAAAACACATAAAACGTAACTCACAAATAAGTACTATAAGAGGATTTTCAGTGCCAGGGATGACCTCGAAAAAAGAGTCATACAAAAAAAGCGAACGACCTGTGATAAGGGCGCAAGTTATTATTATAGTAGCCGTAGCCGCGGCTCTCATAGTTGCAACAAATCTCAATTCTGAACGCCGCAAGAAGAGCTTTCTGAAGCAGGAAGTGAGAAAGCGGACAAAGGAGCTGCGGAAAAGCGAGGCGGTGTATCGTTCCTTAGTGGAGTCAACCGAAGATTCCGTATATCTTGTGGATAGAGATTGCAAGTATCTGTTCATAAACGAAAAGCATCTATCACGGCTTGGCTTGCCAATAGACAAAATCAGTGGTAGAACATACGGGGAGTTACATTCGCCCGAAGAGACGAAAGAGCTTGCTGAGCTAGTCAATCAGGTATTTGAAACCGACAAGTCTATTCAGCATGAGCATAGAAGTCAAAGAGACAACAGATATTTCCTCCGTACTTTAAGTCCTGTCAAAGAGCCAGATGGTAGAGTAGCGGCTGTTACTTTTATTTCAAAAGACATCTTCGCGTTGAAGCAGACGGAAAATGATCTGGTAGAGACATAGGATTATCTAGACGACATCATCAAGAGTTCTGCGGACACGATTACGATCGTGGACATGAATGGAATTGTGCGAGACTGGAATAAGGGAGCCGAGGGCATTATGGGTTATCGTGCCGAGGAGGTAATAGGGAAATCCAACAGTATTTTTTTCACTGATCCCAAAGAAGCTGATAGGATAATTGAGCAAGTACAGAAAGAAGGAGAGATAAAAAACTATCGTACACTCACGTTGAGGAAGGATGGTATGCCTGTGCATATCAGCATGCAGCACAGCGTTGTTAAAGGATAATGATGGCGTACCGATTGGCTCTGTCCGTGTGAGCAGAGATATAACAAAAGAACTGGTGTTAGAGAAATGGATAAAGGAGGAGCTGGACAACCTGAATTTGATTTTTGAAAGCATGGTTGACGCCGTGTACATTGTATCAAAGGACTATGAAATAGAGTTTATGAATAAGGTTTTGGTTGATGAAGTTGGTGACCAGACTGGTGCTATTTGCTATAAAGCGTTTCATGACAGAGAAGACCCCTGTCCGTGGTGCAAGAGTTCAAAGGTAATGGCAGGAAAGACAGTGCGGTGGGAGTGGTACTCTCGCAGGATGAACAAGACTTACGACCTTGTTGAGACGCCACTTACGAATATTGACGGCACAATATCAAAATTAACGATATTTAGAGACATCACCGATCGCAAACGCTTGGAAGAAGAGCGGATTCGTGTAGGGGAAAGGCAGTTGCAACTGCTCGATGAGCTGGAAAAGGCGAACGCAGAATTAAAGGATTTCGCGTATATCGTCTCGCATGATTTAAAAGCACCCCCTACGCGCTATTACGTCACTGGCAACGTGGATTTCAACTGATTATAGCGATAAGCTGGATGAAGAAGGCAAAGAGCAACTGGGCTTGCTTCTAAATAGAGTAAAGCAAATGCACAATTTAATTGAGAGTATACTGCAATATTCAAGAATTGGACACATGAAAGAGAACAAACAAGAAACAAATTTAAGCATTCTTGTTTCTGATGTAATAAAAATGATTGATCCACCAGACGATATAGTCATAACGATGGAAGATAAATTACCTACCATTCTCTGTGTGATGACCCGGATGGAACAGGTATTTCAGAATCTAATGAGCAATGCCGTGCGGTATATGGACAAGCCGAAAGGGCAGATAACAATTGGATGCAGCGAAGAGTCCGACT
>QENJ01000286.1 GCA_013374505.1 Candidatus Methanophagaceae archaeon | reverse complement strand
TCCGAACTTGCACCCATATTACTGAATGAAATTAAGTACGTTCTGAAGGATAGGAATTACGTTGAAAGAATAAAGAGGCATTACCGGATGTTCAAGGATCTGATCGAAGAAGAAAATAAGGATGTGACATCTGTAAAATCCGGCAAGAATGTCAAAATATGGCGGAATGACCCCTGTCCCTGTGGCAGCGGTAAGAAGTATAAACGATGTTGTATGAAGAAGAAAGCGTAATCTTAGGATAGGCTGATTTGACCTGCTTTTGCTATCGTAGAATCATCGGTATTAGTTCGTATTTTTGAAAGAGGGGTCATCAAGTTATGGTTGTTTTTTTCGATTACAACCAATATGAGTTGTCCTTATATGACTGTATCTATATGATGAAACATGAACGCTTAACCGTTCAATGTGGAAAGAGCTAAAAAGCATCGAAGAGAACGGTTATGTGATTGTGGGTCATCCTGTAACAGTATGCCATAACGACTCACATACGGCACTAGAAGAAGAGTTGGTCAGGGAATGTCAGTTTCCGGTGAGTGAAAAAAGATAAGCGTGATGCAAAATGGTTCAGAAAGAATTGATGGAAGTGGCATGATGTCATCACATAGCGAACAAGGAGAAGAGAATAGTAGGGGTTTTAGCTTAGATGACGAATTGAAATCTCTTGATGTCGAGAACTTATACAAGTTAGTGCAAAATCTAATAAGAAAAAACCCGGAAGTCCATAGATTGGTTTTGGAATGGTTTAAAGAGAAAGCGGAGGCTTCAAGCTTTGTAGAAGAAGTAGTGACTCTAAATGATGAGTTATTGATGAAATACTGGGAAAAAGCCGAATATATAATCTCGGAATTCAATGAATATGGCGGCGGACCTGAAGATGAAGAGGCGGAAGCTTATCACTGGCTGAATGAAATTTCCGAATTGATTGAAGCAGGTATTATATCCTCGGATGCGAAACTCGAATTTTTTGATTGTGCCTTTGTGGAGTATGATAAGGAGAATTCCGGTTTTGATGATGCTTTGAAGAACATTTTTTTCGCGATGTGCGAGACGAAAGAAGAATGGGAATATTTAGTGGCAAAACTGGCAAAACGTCCTTCGGATTGGCGGAGAAAGTTGATTATGCGTATCCAGAAGAACTATCTGTGCAATGAAACAGCATATTTAGATATGCGTATGGAAAATCTCCATTACGGTATGGATTACTGGGATTTGGTGGAGTTCTACGTTAATAAGGGCGATTTGCAAAAGGGTTTGGAAACCGCAGAAGAAGGGATATTAAAAGGTGAAGGCAGGCTTACAGAACTGTTTCAATTTTTGTTCGAGCATTTTGCTGAAGAAAGGGACACCGCCAATATAGAACGAATTGTCCGGGTTACGTTGACCCGGAAGAGCGAAGAGAAGGTCATGCTGGACCGACTATTTGAGTATTATAAAACAGAAGGTAATTACGAAAAGGCAAAAGAGGCTCAGCTAAAAGCATATAAACTCATGCGATATGGGAACTACTATGCAGAATACACTAAACTGAAGGCGTTCTTGAGGGATGCAGACTGGAAACAGGTTGAGCCCAAAATATTCAACGAGATTAAAGAAAAAGACATCTGTGACTATCTACGAATCTGCTTAGACAAAAACATGAAAGAGGCAGTCCTGCATACAATTTTAAATCCGCCTGAGTATCAATGGGGAATGAAAAATAAGTTTGATGAATTCGCAGCTAAGCTGGAAGTGGATTTTCCGGAAAAGATAATAGAGTATTACTGGCAAAACGCTTATAGGAACATCCCGAGAGGAAATAGAAAAACGTATCGTATTGCTGCAGGATATTTGGCTAAGGTCAAACACATCTATATTAATATGTTAAAAGACGATTCAAGGTGGGAAAAGCGGTTTTCCGATTTAAAAACAGAATTTAAAAAGCGACCTGCATTTCTTGATGAGGTGAGAGAACTGTGAAGCAAGATAGTCGCTATCAGGAAAAGAGACGCAAGCGGGGAGAATCAAAAAGTTTTTTAAGTGAGGGAACCATCTAAATTTAGATGGCGATATAAAAATGAACGGTGACTTGCATACAACGTCCGAAGAAGAACTGGTCAGCGAATACCAGTTTCCAGTGAGGAAAAGAATATAGGGGTGATGTAAAAGAATTAGAAGGGAAAATGGCACTACCTGCGATTGAAATTGGAATAGTAACAGGGCTTATCGTTAATGGTTTAACCACTTTGATAAGCTACGGTTTACAGAAAGTCGGAAAGACTATCAAGTACAAGAGTGATATTCGGAAAGCTCTTGAAAAGGATACTGCTTTAATTTTGGATATCCAAGAGGTCTTAGCAAATATAGCTAAAACTGAACCCTTTTCTTCAAATGAATCGCTGAGTTCGAAAGTACAATCCTTTCTGAACTCCCCGGCAGCAGAAAGTATCGTTCGACAAATATACAGTGATTATATGGTGGAGGGAAGGCGACAGAAATCTATAAAGCAGCTTCGAGAAGAGTTCCAAATTTGCTTTGCCAACCATTTAGGTGTTGGGGTACAAGAGGTTAAGCAGATAGCCACGGAACTCTTCCAAGTCATTTCTGTTGGCTGTCTTAAGGCATTCGATATTGCTATTAACCAGGGTATTCTATCAGCTCATGAAGCAAAATCTATCGCACGACATAGAGTTCTTCTTGATGAACTTCGTGCAATAAAGCACAATCTACGCTTTCTCACAGCGGGTTCTTACTCAGACATAAAAACAATAGAGGATTTCGAAAACCAGTACCGCTGTCAGGTGGGTATCCGACATGATCAAATAACTATACCACACTTTGACAGGGCACCAACAGTAGACATAGATGATGTCTTTGTTTCTCCCAACTTTATTTATCCTCAAAAGGAGGAGAGCCAGGAGCGCGAGATGATTTCTTTGGAAGACTTTCTCGCACGGCTCTATCGTTCTGTACTTCTTGGTGATCCTGGAGGGGGCAAATCCACTTTGGCACAGAAAATCTGCCACGATCTAAACAAAAGCTATGAAAGACGACTCATTGGTGACCGCCTTCTGACACCGGTTCTCGTCATTCTGCGCGAGTATTCGGCTAAAAAGAAGAAAGATGGGAGTTCCGTTATCCAGTTCATAGAAAGTGAAGTTGCCTCGAAGTATCAGTTACCGCAGGAGGCACCATCTGGGGCATTTGAATATTTGCTTCACAACGGGCATCTTCTTGTCATTTTTGATGGCCTTGATGAACTCCTTGAGCCCAGTTACCGCCGCGAGATTAGCAAGGACATCGAGCTATTCTGCAATTTATTCCCTTCTGTGCCTGTCCTTGTGACATCCCGTGTTGTGGGATATGAGCAGGCTCCGCTTAACCCTGATAATTTCGAAACATTCCATCTGGCATCATTCACCGATAAGCAAGTATCTGAGTATGTTAATAAGTGGTTCAATAATGACACCAGCCTTATTCCTGATGAACGTAAGCGCCGTGCTGAGGCTTTTCTCGTGGAGAGCCGCATCGTTTCAGATTTACGCTCAAACCCCTTGATGCTTGCCTTGATGTGTAATCTGTATAGGGGAGCGGGGTTTATCCCTCGCAACCGTCCAGAGGTGTACAAGAAATGCTCAGAAATGCTTTTCGAGCGCTGGGATCCAAGTCGCGGTATCTGGGTTCAACTACCTATTTCAGAGCCTAAGGTATTACTGGGCTATTTAGCTCACTGGTTTTATTCTGATGAATCCCTTCAAAGCGGTGTGGCAGAGGATGCCATTGTCAAGGAGGCTTCACGGTTCCTCTGCCCTCGTCGTTTCGAGATCGAAGAGGAAGCAGAGAGGGCTTCAAAGGAGTTCATCGAATTTTGCCGCGGGCGGGCATGGGTTTTCACTGATGCGGGATCAACACCTCAAGGCACACTACTTTACAAATTTACGCATAAAACATTTCTTGAATATTTCACAGCCGCTCACATCGTTCGCAACAACAACAACGCTACGAAACTCTGGAACTTGCTCGCGCCGGAAATTGCGCAACGTGCCTGGGATATAGTAGCTCAGCTTGCCTTTCAAATGCTCCATGAGCAGGTCGAAGGTGCATCTGATGACATACTGACGCTGTTGCTTCTGGATGCCCAGAGAGAAGAGAGAGCACGCTGGCAATATCTCACTTTCGGTGCTCGCTGTCTTCAATTCATCTATCCTTCACCAAAAACCATTCGTAATCTCACAAAAGCTTCAGTCATGTGTGTGATTGAGGGTGCTTATCCAACTGGGCGCGGTCGCCGTGCTCAGAGACCTCATCAGCGTGATTACAAGGACCCCAAAGAGCTGATCGGTGCACTGCTTTGTGCGGCTCCCGAGTGCCGTCCAACAATTGAGGATTCTCTTCAAAATGAGATTGTTAGTGTGGTGGAGCATGGAGACGATGAAGATGCTCTTCGTGCCATCGATTTGGGCCTATCATTGCGTATCCCTCTTTTATCAATAGGTCGTGGAGGTATTCCTGAGGGCGAACTCAAGAGCTACTGGGATGGAGTTGGGAAAAAGATATTTGAGCGGGTGGATGCAAGGCTTGAAACTCTTGCCCACAACAATTTTCTGGCGTTTATGCATTGGTTCCAACGACATGACAGACCTTTTGATAAGCTCTTTCAGTGGTATACACCTGATCATCTATTTTTAGACCAACCGCATATTGCCTTTACAGGCTTAAGGAGGGCGCCGATTGCATTTAATGTAGTACGTTTAGGAACTATGCGAGGTATCCCGTCAGAACTGCAAACAGCTAATCAGATAGAAAACAAGTCAAAGGAGGCGGCAGCAATTGGTCAGCTTTTGCTATGCAGAGAAATGCCCTGTTTTTCTTATGCAGCGATATCAAAGTCTTTTGTGATGCATATGCCCCTCATATTTGACTCCCCGCCGGCAAAGCCACCTAGAAGAGAAGAGGAGCTTTTAATGGAGGTCCCTATAATAGGAGACACTGTCATTGGATTGTGGTGTCTATGGGCGGCAGTTGCGGAAGTGGTAGAAAACCAAGAGGAATTGGTTAGTAAGCTAAGAAAAACAGAAAGCCCGGTTACTAAAGTAATAGCTGATGTCATTGAGGTCCGCATGCGCAGAGCTGACCGTGAGAAGGTGTTACAAGACCTTGCCAGTTTTAATCCTGCTCAGAAATCGCTAGAATTCGTTGCACAATGGCTAAGTGGTCAAGTTTCATTTGTTGCACCGCCGAAAGAGTAAAATGCACTCATCAAGCGTTAAGCAGATGACTTTTAATTCACGTGGAATGTCGTGATGGCATCGTTTTAGGGAAAGAATATGCCCCTTAACAGGCAAGGTCAAATACCATGAACCCCATAACTCTAGAAATCTTGAAGAACGCATTTACCGCAATACCCGAAGAGATGGGCGCAGCCTTAAAACGAACAGCATACTCGCCGAACATAAAAGAGCGGCTGGACGCTTCATGCGCCATCTTTGACGCCGAAGGCCGGATGCTGGCACAGGCAGAACACATCCCCGTGCATCTGGGCGCAATGCCACTAACCGTAGATTTTGCCTTGCGGAAGTTCGATGACTTGAAAGAAGGCGACCAAATAGTAGTAAACGACCCCTATCACGGCGGCTCACACCTACCCGACATCACACTAATAAAACCGATTTTTTATGACGCTGAGTTAGTAGGTTACGCCGTGAACCGAGCCCATCACGCAGACGTCGGCGGCATGACCCCTGGCTCAATGCCGGGCAACAGCACCGACATCTTCCAGGAAGGTCTTATTATCCCACCCTGCAAGCTTTTAACCAGAGGCAAGGAGAACGCAGACCTATTCGAAATAATAAAAGCAAATACTCGCACACCCATGGAGCGAGCAGGCGATATACGAGCTCAAATCGCGGCTAACAACTTAGGTGCAATGAGA
>QENJ01000116.1 GCA_013374505.1 Candidatus Methanophagaceae archaeon | reverse complement strand
TTGCAGCTAGTAAAGGTTAGTTCAGTACAAGTCCAAATACAGGTAAACAAAGGTACTTTTGTGGTATATCTAGTATCTGAACGTAAAGCATAGCGAAGAAGGCATCAGCCCAGTTTTTGCAGGACATATTTTATATCGGTTTAAATGACGGGGCTACGCAAATGCAACAGAAGAATGGCAAATTTGGTTTGTTTGCTGCGTATGCGGTGAACCCTGCATTATTGCTCCGGGGGATAAAGCGCATAGAGAGATCATAAAGCATCTGGAAAACTGGGGACATGATGTGTGCATTATTAAGAAACAAGAAGAACGTAATAAGAGTTAGACTTAGTGGTCCTTGAAACAACAGATTCTATTCTGCAGAACTAGAATCTGTGTAATCGCGTGGACTTTAGAAGAAGCTAAACGTTTGTAGAAACAACTTCTTAACACACGTATATAAGCCCACCAACGTTATTACCCCCCGATGTACTCTAGGATCTATTAGGCTGCGATTAATCATACATATGCAACCAACTGCTCGTGCAGCTTAACCATAGCCAGCGTATCCTGCTTGCAATACACCAGAAGCTGCTTCTTTAACGTTTCCGCTTCGTCAACCTCGTATTTACCAAACGCCATCAAAGCAAAAACCGACATCGCAGTAAAGCCATCCCCAATATCCAACCCGTCATACGACATTTCCGGCACTAATACAGGTAAAGTTCGCTTTATTGACGTGCGACCATGAAAACCGGGATGGTAAAAGTTCTTTTTTATGATCGCTTCGAGGTCAACTAAACGACCGATCAAGAGGTTCAAATCTGCTGCGAGGTCGGGATATAACCGTGCAAGACCGTTTATAATAGTCTTTTCAAACGAGGTATAAACGATGATACTGCCGGCGCCTTTGAGATCAGCGATCAACCGTTCAGCAAGCTCTCGTCGGCAATCTCTGCTCGGGTCTGCCAGATATTCTGAATGCGCGGTTACATGACCTGGTTCCGAGCACTTGTGTAGAGAATATTGAGTAGGAAGCTGAGCATAAGGTGCGAGATCGGGATACAACGGTATCGCGGTCATAACGGTCTCGAAGTCCAGATAAAAAGCGGGCCAGGACACGACATCCAAATCGGGTTTGAGCCTAGCTTCGATTTGGGGTTTATTTGTTTGCACGCACATTTTCACTCTGTTCTGATTGCCGGTTAACGAGAACCCGGGCGGGATGTCCTCGATACACAAGATGCCGGCGGCAGTCAAAGCATCAAACAGGACTTGGTTCAAGCGTGGCAGGTCGAATATGTGGTTGGTAATGCCTTTGCCTGTGCAGTCGTTGAAAAGATCGCAGCCACGGCATTCTAATCGCAGTTCGGGTTCTGGTTTTTTGAGCGTGCGGGTTAGTTCTTCGAGTTCTGCACAAACGGTTTTGAACTCTTCGATGCGGGTTTTTACTTCTTCTGTGTGGTTTCGTTCTACGAACAGGTTTTCGGGTGGCATGCCTAATCGGTACTCTTTTGAGATCAGGAGTAAAGATATTTCTGAGATCTTGAAGCCGGTACGTTCGATTACCAAAGTGGTATAGGCCATGTCGTCTATGAATTCGGCTTTGTCGTTTGTACTGGCTTTTACTTCTGTCATGTGCCAACTTCCATCGGGTTTGCGTGTTAAAATGTCGGCTCGGGTGGCGAAGTCGTCTGTGAGAAAGGCAGGTTCGAATAGTGTTTGCGTGTTTGGGTCGTTCATCAAATTCGGGGTCGCTGTAACCGCAGAGTGGAACTCGCGGGTGGCTATCAGGGTTCCCTCAGGGTAGAGTGCGCGTGCACGTTTTCCTATTTCCTGGCCTTGTTCTATCATGAATCGGTCGGCTGCGGTTATCGTAGTGTGGATTTGGTCTTGCCGCATTAGCCAGCCTAAGGTAGGGCAGGTTAGGGCTGTTAGGAATATGCGTTTAGTTATGGGGCGCATGGTTGGTTTTCTCGCTTATATTCTATGTTTATTATCCTAATCTTATCGCGGGTATCCAATCTTCATAGTCGTTCCCATTCGTATCCACGAACGAAGTGCAAGTGATAGTTCCGCCTGTTACGGTCTTACTGTCTGCGTGTATGATCTGCGGATATGAGCCTGTACGAATGCTGTAGTTGTATGTTTCGTTTGCTACAAGCGTGAAAGAGCCATCAAAAGTGATGTTATGTCCATCTACTTGATAACCGTCCCAATCGGCTTCCGCGATTATAACCCCTGTATTATTCGTGATTATCACGTGTTCGGTGTGTCCACCCGTTCCGGCGCATGGATACGTGTAGAGTTTGGATACTGTGATTGTTACGTTTGTCGTGATTGTGCCGGTGTGTGTGCCTGCGATACTGGGATATGTTCCGGTGCCTGTGTCAAACACTAACCCTTCTGAAACTGTTATTGCTCGGGACGTTGCATTTGTTGCACCATCGTCATCTGTTACTGTTAGAGTCACAGTAAAAGTACCGGCTGACGCATAGGTATGAATGATAGTTGGTTCTGTCGTGTTCGTGGTATTTCCGCTGTCTCCAAAGTCCCATTCGTAATTCGTGATGTCTCCGGCTGGATCTGTTGAATCGGATGCGTTGAATGTTATCGGTTGTGCCATAACAGGATTTGCCGGTAAATACGTGAAATTAGCAACCGGAGGTTGGTTCTCCTTTGACGTTACGTTCCACACCCAAACCTGCATATCAGTCCCATTTGCATTTGTCACGATTGCCGAAACGTTCCAGGTTCCTTCCGCTGCACTCTGGTTCGTATAAGTTGCTTCGGTTACACCCTCGTTTAGTTGTACCTCTGTTCCATTTATCTGCCAACTCACGTTCACTGTTTGGTTTACTGTCACGTTGAACGTTCTTGTAGCTGCTTCAATGTCAGTTACTTGTGATTCTGGTGCGAAGGAGGTTATTTCTGGTGCTTCCGGCGTTACGTTAGTTACGAGCCACACCCAAACCTGCATATCAGTCCCATTTGCATTTGTCACGATTACCGAGACATTCCATGTTCCAAGAACCGCACTCGTGTTCATATGGGATGCAGAGGTCACGCTTTCGTTAAGTTGCACCTCGGTCCCATTTATCTGCCAGCATACGTCCACTGTTTGATTAACAGTGATGTTGAATGTTCTTGTTGCACCTTCAACATCATTTACTGGCGATTCTGGAGCATTAGACATTATCCTTGGTGGTGGTGGCATAACCCATTCGTCTGGGTCTTCAAAAGGATATTTATCCTCAGAATCTATATTTGTGTCTATATTTGTGTATGGCTCTGTTCCATCCGAAGGATTTCCATGACAAACATGGTCGCTCCAGTAGTTTCCTCCAACTAAAGGACCTTTATCCCAATTGTTACAACCATAGTGCTCATAAGCCTGTTTATTATTGTCAATAAAGTTATTGTGATAAATTTCATTGTTTCTTGATCTGTTGAGATATATCCCATATTCTTTATTTTTTGTGATGTTATTCATTGCGATGTTATTACCAATGCTTGTGGACACAAGAGTAATGCCCACTTTATTCGAGTCTACGATATTGTTAGTCACGCTGTAATTCCTCGAAGAAGATACATGGATACCGTGGTCCGAGTTTAAGTTCGCAATGTTGCTTTCAATGCTGCAATTGTCTGAAGAGGCAATGCAGATTCCATTACCGTTTGAATTAGCAACATTGTTTTCGATCTTACTATTGTTCGAATGCTCTAATAATTGGATACCTGCGTTTATGTTTGAATTCGCGATGTTGCTTTCAATGCTGCAATTGTCTGAAGAAGCTACACTGATACCGTAGTCCGAGTTTAAGTTCGCGATGTTACTTACAATGCAACAATTATCTGAAGAGGCTACGCTGATTCCATAGTCCCCATTTGAATTAGCAACATTGTTTTCGATCTTACTATTGCTCGAGTCAGAACACAAGTAGATGCCGTACTCTGAGTTCGAATTAGCAGTGTTGTTGATCACGTTGCAATATTTCGAGTATTCTACAAAGATACCGGGGCCTGTTGCATTTTTAACCGTGTTGTTAATCATGTTGCAATTCCTCGAAGAAGATACATGGATACCGTGGTCCGAGTTTAAGTTCGCGATGTTGCTTTCAATGCTGCAATTGTCTGAAGAGGCCACGCTGATTCCATTACCATTGGAATTAGCAACATTGTTTTCGATCTTACTATTGTTCGAATGCTCTAATAATTGGATACCTGCGTTTATGTTTGAATTCGCGATGTTGTTTTCAATGCTGCAATTGTTTGAAGAGGTCACGCTGATACCGATATTATTAAAATCGATGATATTCTCCGATATAAGACAATTGTCACCGTTTACATAAATACCCCTTCCCGATTCACTACTATTTGCCACAGTAAAATCAATAACACTAACATAATCTCCTGTTACAGAAACAACTGTCTCAACCGACCATTTTCCGTGAATTGTCGTTGTATTTACATCTTCGCCTTGCAGTTTTATCCAATTTTTTGATATGTTCACGCCGTCTGTATAGTAAGTTCCATTCCATACAAAAACGGTGTCACCGGGTGAAGCGGCGTCTATCGCATCTTGAATCTTCGTGAAGTCTGCACCGCCATCGTTATCTACGTACCAGGTCTTCGCCGAAGCGTTCCCTACAAAACTCATAAACAAAATCGCAGTGCAGATAACAAATATCCCATATTTTTTATCCATTTTATTTACCCATACACCTTCTTCACAACCAGATCAACCTCAATGTCCGCCCCGGCTATGTTTATAATACCCGTTTCTTTACGGTTTCGCAAAGGGATTAATAACCGTCCCGCTTTATCCATGTATGCGAAGCAATGCACCCGCTTTTCCTCTTCCGCTTCTTTGATCATGAAAAACGCCTCAATTTGTCACATAGGCAGTTCGCTTTTTAAATGCTTCGGGTCATATAAAACGAATAATGCACATGTAATCCAGGAACTAATAGAGCGTTAGGCAGAAATATCAGAGTTGACAGTGGAATGACTCAGAAGCGGAGGTGCGGAGTGGAGCGGAACGTAGCACCGGAGTTGGAGGGTCATGGAACGATGGGTCGCCATGCTAAACTATATGTTTTATGTTAAAGATGCGTGTTCCTGTTCATATATGCGATTTGAAGACACACTTTTCAATACAGAGGTAGTTTACTATCTCCTCATGCTTTTTTTTCTCTCTCCCGTGCTATTGCAACGTGACCAGCACTTCTATTACGCCGGTGCCCGAGTCAAGCGGTTCCAGTGCCTTGCCAAGAATCGTACCTATTTGCGGGTTGGTCGCTTTCATCGCATGTCCCCGCGTACCCGAAGTTGTGAGCAGGTCGCCTGGCTTTACCAAAGCGTAAGTCGCATCCACTTTGCAGGGCACACGACCTGCAACGGCAATGAGTTTCTCACCTGCGTTGCCTGTTTCATTTGCGCCAAGCGATACGCCCGGTGCTGTGGATACGATGCCTGCTACTGTGGTGTCATAAGCCGTGATGGAACTTTGCAGTTTGCTATCCTCCCCGATGACCATTACGGTGCCGGGTTCGGGGTCTTCTTGCACTGCGAAGTATTCAGCTACATCACCGCCACCACCTTCGTACCTACGGGCATACATATAATCATCGGTGCATACCCCGTACCTGTGGTCTGACCTGCCAGTTTCTCCATAGATTCCGTCTGATTTAGCACTGTCTGCATAAACACCACGGCTGTTCTCGCCATATGTCCTGGCAAAAACCCCATCGCTGTTGTCACCACTGGTCCTGGTAGAAACCCCCGCGCTGTCGTTGCCATGGGTCTGTGCATAAACTCCATAGCTGTAGTTGCCAGAGGTCATACCAACAACACCATCGCTGCGGTCGCCATATGTCTCAGCAGAAACCCCATCGCTGCCGTTGCCTTCGGTAAAAGAAGAAACCCCATCGCTGCCGTTGCCTTCGGTAAAAGA
>QENJ01000285.1 GCA_013374505.1 Candidatus Methanophagaceae archaeon | reverse complement strand
TAAGCCTGTTTTATGTTCTCGGTTGTAAGAACCGAAAAAGGCTCGCCGGCTGCAAAAATCGTACCGCTATTCATTATTATTATCCTGTCTGTGTATCTTGCCGCGAGATTGAGGTCGTGGATAGCCATAATTGCGGATATACCCCGTTCATTCACTATTTTTCGTATGATGTCCAGCACTTCAAGCTGGTGCCGGATGTCGAGGTTAGAAGTAGGCTCGTCAAGCAGAAGGACCTCAGGCTCTTGCGTTAGCGCACAAGCGATGAATACTTTCTGCTGTTGCCCACCGCTGAGTTCATTTATGTCCCTCATAGCGAGATCTTCGATGTCCATCAGTTTCAGCGTTTCTAAAACCTTTTCTGTGTCCTCATCGCTACTCTTCCAGCCGATATGGGGACGTCTACCCATGAGTACGGTGTCGAAGACCGTAGCAGGAAAGACCTGAGAAGTGCTTTGTGGAATATACCCCATTTTCTTGGCTAGTTCGATAAGCCGCAGCTTTTTTATATCGCGGTCATCCAGCAAGATACAGCCTTCTTGTGGCATCAAAATACGATCTATGCACCGTATCAGTGTGGATTTACCCGCGCCATTGGGTCCCACCACGCCTAACACCTCAGAGCTGGCAAGCTCTATACAGACATCCTTTAGTATCGGCACGCTTGCGTAGCTGAACTTTACATCTTGTACCTTCAGTTTCACCATTTTTACTTATTTTTTTCTTTGAACGCTTTCTTTTTTAAGAACGGTCATTTACCAATATTCCTTACGCCTTTTTATTAACAAGAAGAATAAGAACGGACCTCCGATCATGGCTGTTACAATACCTACCGGGAGGATTACAGGTGCTATAATAGTTCTTGCCACGATGTCACAAATGAGTAAAAAGGCACCTCCGAAAAGACCGGCAGCAGGAATTAAAAACCTGTTATCGCCACCAATAATCATGCGGCATATATGCGGGACTACCAGGCCCACGAATCCGATGGTGCCGGTGAAGCATACGATGCCGGCGGTTAACAATGACGCAGTGATCAATATGAATACTCGGGTCCGCTCGACATTAACACCCAGACTTTTTGCACGTTCATCGCCGACACCCATCACATTGAGATCCCAGGACTTCCAGATAAGTGGGATAACACAGATTATGAATACCGTAGGTACAGGACCGGGAAGCGGTATAGTTGTGTCACCCAGCGTTACATGGACTACGAGTTCGTCCCATGACGCCCTGCTGAGACTACCAACCATCCAGAAATATGCTTCCCTTACCGCGTCAGACTCTGCGAAATAATTTATTAACTGTGCCAACGCGGTGAAGATATACATCATCGCAATGCCTGCAAGAATCATTGTTTCCGGCGTTGCTCGTTTGTAGCGTGTCAAGCCGATGATGACAAACGCAGGGATCAAAGCGAAGACGAACGCATTTCCTATTATTAGATACGCACCCGTGACAATTCCTGTACCTAAACAAATAGCGATAACCGCACCAAATGCAGCACTGGATGCGATTCCCAGCGTAAACGGGCTTGCAAGTGGGTTCCTTAAAATCGCTTGCATCATCGTGCCCGCAATCGCAAGTCCCATACCCGCGAAAATAGCCATTAAAATCCGTGGCATTCTCAGGTTCCAGACGACTATCTCTTCCGTGGTCTCAGGATCCTGGAATAGACAATGCCATATTATTGAATACACGTCCGTGATGGGTATAGGATATGTGCCAATTGCTGCGGCTATCCCGGCGGTAATAAAAATCAAGAATAGGGAAAAGAGAATAAACATGATTTTCCGGCCGATAAACTTTTTGTACTGCGCTTTTATCGCTGTTCCCTTATCTGTTCCTGCTGAAGTTTCTGTGCTTGACGTCATGCGTATTCACGTTTCTATGTGTGATAAATATAAACATCTTTTTATTTATGCTCTTTGTTGTTAAAAAAAATCGTGATAAAGTAATAAATACGTAGGTATATAACGTTTTTAATGTGAACGGGAAAGCACACATTTCCAGATAAAAATATGTTAGGTTCCGGTTCATTTCAAATCGCGCTTCGGCTTATTCAACCACGGTTCTTTTAAAATTGCAGGACAGCTTTTGTTCATATTACAGCTACCGCAATTCCGGTCTTTACTCACGCATCCGGCTAATTCCGCATAGTTCATTGCAAGCGTAGCTCCAGAACCGTCCAATTCTAGCTGGTTTGGCGATTCACCGCCCCAGGTGACGTTTTCCAGGTGGCGTTCACATCTTCGTCCTAGCTCTTCCAGCTCCGCCCTTGACGGTCCGGGATGATAATACAGCATAAAACTTGGCCTGAATCCAATTAGGTGGTAGGGAATTGAAGCATCGAAAGAGGCAATAAATTCCGCTATCTCTTCTATCTCGGTATCATTTATCTTCGGTATTACCACGGTTTTTAGAGCTCGTACTTTAGCTTTGTTCTTTATGAGGTATTCCGCATTTCTTAAGACCGGTTCAACCGGCGCGCCGCTTAACGCTAAATGTGTATCATCGTTAAATGCGTTTATCTCCAGTGCAATGTAAGAACAAATACTAACGATACGGTTCATGCTCTCTTTGGTTGCAAATCCATTTGTTGTAAACCCTACCTTCAGCTCGGGCATCAATTCCCTCGCCTCTTTTACTACTGCTTCGATATAAGGTAGATGTATTGTCGGTTCTCCACCGGTAAAACCCAGCTTCTCGAGTCCCGCAGCTCTTAATTTCGCTACCGCTTCTTTTGACAGTTCTTTTGGGGCTACATAACCGCGATAGTACCAGTTGGTATCGGGATATTGAGATAATCTGTACGCATTACAGTAGAGACATCTGAAATTGCAACCGAGTAGTGTTATTGAGTAACTTTTAAGGGTCTGCGCCAGGCATGTATATGCAATCTCCGGCATTTTCACGTTGCAGACGCCTACCGCTTCCGATCGGTTAATTCCGCATTTCCATTCACATAAACAGCAATCCTCTAATTCTTTCCGCCACATCTTTTCTCTGCCTTATCTATAGAACTCATAAGCCACACAATAACTTTAACTAAAATATGTGGTATTTCTACTGGGCTATTGTCGCGTTTTTAGCTTTACACAGTTTATGATATTGGTTTGGTAATAGATAAGCTACAGTTTTTATGCAATAAGCAATTGTGAGACGGTATCAGGGGCGATCAAAAGGTTCTTAGAATCCTAAGTGAAGTTACAGACGAATCCTGATTTTCGACTTTACAGTCCGAATAACCCACTCCTGCACAATTATGCCCAAAGACACGATGATCGGCGTGAATAACGCAGCATAAATAAGCCCAATCGCGGCAATTATACCAAACTCCTGTACCGGCACAAGCGACATCGTGGTAAGCGCTAAAAACCCAAACATCGTGGTCAGTGTTGCCGTCATAATCGCAGCACCCACGGTCAGTGTCGTGGTATGAAGCGCAGCCCTCGTGTCGAAACCCTTCGCCTTCTCTTCCCGGAATCGCGAGATGAAATGTACCGAATAGTCAGTACCGATCCCAATTAGAATCGTGCCTATCATAATCGTGAGCGGCGTGAACGGTATACCCATAAAACCCATCGTGGCGAGTGCATAGATCATGGCGAACAACACAGGCGCAAATGCTAGCAGTACCCGCACGAAACTCCTAAAAAAAGAGAACAGGATAGCAAAGACCAATATAAGACTAATCGCGGTCGTTTCCGCACGACTCTCGTCCATCAACCGATCCATCTGAGAAAAAAGCGTAGAAAAGCTCGCGTGTCTGAACGTGGCATCGGCTGGCGTTTCCACGAAGAGAATGGCATCGTCTATCTCTTGAACCATCTTCTCATCTATCTCGGTATCGGTCTTTATGATAATAAGCGATGCTGTATGGTCTTTCGTGACGAAACTGCGCTGTATGTCATCCGGAATAGCAGTAATCCGCTCTTCAAGCTTGTTTTTATCTGTGGGTATATCCTGCAAAAACGTATTTAATCCTGTTACTTTTACAACCCCCGGCACCGACATAACACTCTCTTCTATCCGCTCCAGCGCTTCTATTATCTCCGGTATTAATATGTCATCCGATTGCACCAGAATCGTGGAATACTCATAATCACAAAATTCTGTATCCACTATTTTCCAGGCTACCATTAAAGGGTCGCCCTTTGGTATCCACATCTCCTGGTCGTCGCCTACGCTTTCAATCATGCCAATACCTGCAAATACCGGGATTAACGTAATCGCAATGATAATAATCGTGCCAGCCGTCCGTTTCAGCGAAAAAGTCGCGACTTTTTCCATCAACAACGGAATGAACCGCTCTGTGCCAAATAGATGCGAAAGCCATGAAAAGTTCAGCGTCCTCGTCTTCCAGCCGATTCGTTCTTCGAGCATGAGCAGCGAGGGTATAAATAGGAATACAGAAAGTGCAGAGAACGAAATAGCGATGAAGGACATAATACCGTATTCTGCAAGCATACGAATAGGCGAAAGCGCCATTGCCGAGAAGGCGGCCATCGTGGTTAGGCTGGTAAAGAATGTATTTCGGCCCATCTTCATGCACGCTTTGTTCAGTGCTTTTCCATTGCCCTTTGCTACCTCTTCGTGGTACCGATGAATAAGATGAATGGAATAATCCACACCAAGTCCAAGCGTTACAGCACCAAACATAGCAGTTAGGAAGTTAAGCGGTATTTGGATGAAGTGCATGAGCCCGAAACTCGCAAGTACTGCGGTTAGCACGGGGATCATGACGACAAAAGGCGTGGTCGGACTTTTGAAAAACAAAAATAGCAGGGTAATTATCGCGATGAAGCCCACGAGGAGTGATTTTGAAAAACCGTATCTTATCGCATTATCCCAGGCATAGCCCCAGGCAATACCGCCTGTGAGTATAACGGTAGAGCCACCCACGCGATTCACTTTTGCTATTGTCTTCTGGAACGTTTCTACTAATACTGTACGCTCGGGGACCTCAGTTGCATCAAGGTCCACAGAGATGAGTGAATACCGCAACTCATCGTTGATGTGTTGTTTTCGCATTTCGAGCGGTTTTGAAAGTATCTCCTCTTTTGTGCGCCCAAGATCAAGCACACTTGTTACGCTTTTAACACCCGCGACATCTGTTACCGCGTCCACCAGCTCCTCGGTCATTATGAGTATATCGTCTTCAAGCACGGTTTTTGCTGTTATCCGGTCAACTCCGATTAGTATCTGTGCTGTTTCAGTACCCGGGAACTCGGATTGGATAAAACGAATCTCATCCATGTAGTTTGTTTCAGGATAGAAGAATCCAAGGTAGTTAGTATCTATCTCGGTCTCTTTTGCACTTATAAATGACATAGAAGCGATTACAAGACAAATTATAATAATTACAATGTAATAACGCTTTGATATTTCGGCCCACCGATTCAGGATTCTTTGTATCATTCGCCCGTTAGTTCTTTGTTTTTTGTAGTTGTATAGCAAGGTAAAAAAGAAGTCATGAATGTTTTTTTTTTAAAGGTCTTGGTATAAACATCGGCACTTCATTCATGTAAACTTCATATTGCGAACCAAGCTTATCAATTAAGAGTTTTTCTTCATATCGTGAAATAAAGTAATAAAACAGAATTATGATGAGCCATATGCATAATGAAATGATGGATAAGGAAATAATGATGAACCCGAGATACAATAAAATAGCTCCTAAATAGATTGGATGGCGAACAATTGAAAAGACACCGGTTTTTATGACGGCTAACTCATTTCTTTCTTCTCCAAAAACTGTTTTTAGGCCGGAACGAGCAAAAAAGAACGCGAGTAAAAACACTGGTAGTGACAAGAGTACCCTGAGATAAATTGAGACTGTCGGTGTAAAGAACACTGAGAAGTGTAGAATGTCCTTATCAACTAACCATCCAGCAATAAAAAGTATGAGTAGTAATATTTGACCTATGTCTCCTACTGAATGCTCGCCAGCAAGATCTTTGCGATCTTCATGTCCTTTCCGCTTATAACCTTTTCGTTCTTTCAT
>QENJ01000284.1 GCA_013374505.1 Candidatus Methanophagaceae archaeon | reverse complement strand
TGATGAGATTGCGGATGAACGGCTAGCAGAAGCCTTTCGCATCCTGCTCCTGCTCATTGAAGAATTATGCGAGGAAATTGAAAAATCGAAAGCGGAAAAACAGAAATTACGGGATGAAATCAATCTCCTAAAAGGAGAGCAGACCAAACCCGACATCAAATCCTCCAGGAAGAATCCTAGCGGAGACATCTCTTCAGAAAAAGAAAGAAAGCCCCAAAAAACTATCAAAAAGAAGAAATCAAAGGCAAAAAAGCATAAGATAAAAATAGATCGTGTCGAAGTGTGCAAGGTAGATCAGAACATCTTGCCGGTTGATGCGGAGTTCAAAGGATACCAGGACGTGGTTGTTCAGGAAATCATCATCAAAACGGATAATGTTAAATATATGAAAGAGATTTACTACTCCCCCATCGCAAAAAAAACCTATATGGGGAAATTGCCGCCTGAGATTAAAGGAGAATTTGGACCCGGAGTAAAATCTATGGTTTGCACGCTTAAACATGTTGCTAACGTATCAGAGCCAAAGATACACGAGTTTTTAGAGAATTTTAGGATTTTTATCTCACCATCTTCGATTTCACGCATTATTACAAAGAACAATGAACTTTTCCATCAGGAGAAGGCAGATATTTTCCTGGCAGGACTGCTCTCTACTGATTATCAGCAGATAGATGATACCTGCTCCCGCGTGCATGGGCAGAACCACTATGTGCATATCCTTTGCAACCCCTACTACACCGCTTACTTCACAATGCCGCGCAAAGATCGGCTGACCGTTCTCGATATACTGCGCGGTGACCCAGAGGGCAAAGCGAGGGGTTATTGCTTCAATGAAGAAGCTTTCGCTCTGCTGGATGAATTTGGACTGTCTAAAAAGTTGATTTTGCAATTACACGGGCTGACTTCTGGTGATACGCTGGGGGAAGCGCAGATGCATGAGCTGCTTGGGCTGATATTCCCTGACCCAGATAAGGGTAAAATTCAAAGGACGCGGATTATGGATTCGGCTGCTATTGCTACGTATCATCAGCAAACGGACTTTCCAGTCGTGGATATCCTTTTGAGTGATAGCGCGCCCCAGTTTAGGCTGCTTACCCGTGAGCAGGCGCTGTGCTGGGTTCATGACGGACGACCCTATAAGAAGTTGCATCCTGTGGTTCCACTGCATAGCGAAAAGCTCGAAATGTTTCGGGGTCTTTACTGGGACTATTATCGAAAACTCGCGCAGTTCAAGGAAAATCCGACTCAGGAGGAGATGGAGGCTCTATCTGTGGAATTCGATGGTTTGTTCTCCATGAAAACAGGATATCTGGCTCTGGATGAACGGATTGTGAAGACCCGAGATAAAAACTCGGAGCTCTTAATGGTGTTGAAATACCCTGAACTGCCCTTACATAATAACGATGCGGAATTGGGCGCGAGAGCGCAGGTTTGCAAGCGGGATGTGAGCTTGCATACTATGACCGAAGACGGCACAAAGGCAAACGATACCTTTTTGACGATCGTTCAGACAGCAAAGAAGTTGGGTGTGAGTACGTATGAGTATTTTTATGATCGGGTCAGCAAGCGTTTTCGCTTGCCTTCACTTGCGGAACTGATTAGGGCGAAGAAATTTCCAGAGATGAACAACGCTGCGGGTTAGGGTGCATGTGGTGTGTGGGCGCGGTATACAGAATATATCGTGTAGTGCAGTAGGATATTGCTAATGTGTATATGACTGGGCAGTAAGTATGTTCAACTTGAGGCTAACGCTGAAAGTAGCGTATCTTCTCTCCATTACCAATCAATTTGGAGAGGATACTTTATCACAGCTATTCACCATTTATAAAATTTTCGATTTTTGTTTTCTCGATTTCGCCAATTGGATAGTATAATTTTTGCTCGATACCCTATTTGTGTCCCTCTAACCTAATAGCAGGAATCCAATCGTAATATTTCTTTCCATTTGCATCTATGAATTCAGTGCAGTTTAGCCTGCCACTCGCCGTGGACAGTGCAGATGTATGGTGTATCTGCGGATAAGAGCCTGTTCTTATCTCATAGTAGTATTTTTTATCTGCGAATAGCATTGAAGGGTTCATCAAAGGTTAGGTTATGCCAGTCGCCTGTATAACCTTCCCAATAACCTTCTTTACCGCTCCACGTGTCGTTCCATATTCTTGCGTATTTGGTATGCCCGCCGGTGCCCGCGCAGGAATATGTGTAAAGCGTGGATATTTCGATTCTTATATTTGGCGTGAGCATTCCTGTGTGCGTGCCAGAGATGCTTGGATATGGATTGACAGACAAATCCGTCTCGAAAACATTTTCCGTTTGCGCAAAGTTCTCACATGGTACCACTAAGGGATTTTGATCGCTATCAGAATCTATGCGGTATGGCGTATCCCAGATACCCATTGAATCCCGCTCTTCGGCATTCGGATATTTTTCTTTGTAATCGTCCCAGTAGTTGCCTAAGTAGTTAGTGTACGTAATTCCCTTGTAGGTGTAGGTTATTTTTGATGTTGTGTTCCAGACGTTGGTTGACTCGGTAGAATAAACGTTATTAGCGTTATCCATGAAATTAATGAGATATATTTTGTTGTTGTTTGATTTCTCAAGGTAGATGCCATTGTCTCCATTGTTCTTTACCGTGTTGTTTGTGATTATGTTCTCATTTGATCTCCAAAATCCAATACCCTGGTAATGATTATAGGTTGCAATGTTATTACATATCTCACTATTGTTTGATGTGCCTAAAACTATCCCATTGTAGTCGTTTTTTGAGACAATATTATCGGTTATCTTGTTGTCGTTTGATTCCTCAAGGTAGATGCCATTGTCTCCATTGTTCTTTACCGTGTTGTTTGTGATTATGTTCTCATTTGATCTCCAAAGTTCAATACCCTCATAATAGTTATAGTTCGCAATGCTATTACCTATATCGTTATTGTTTGATGAGTTCAATAATATACCCGAATAACTATTGTTTGAAACGTCATTACCCATTAATCGGTTGCCGCCAGAAGCATTGAGAAGAATGCCATTGTCTCCATTGTTCTTTACCATGTTGTTTGTGATCATGTTCTCATTTGATGTCCTAAGTTCAATACCCTGGTAATGATTATAGTTTGCACTGTTATTGTGTACATCGTTATTGTTTGACTCTCTAAGATAAATACCACAATAGTTCAAGTTACTTGAGACTTTATTATTGATTATTTGATTGTGACAGCAGCCATCTGTTAATATAATCCCATAATTTTTGTTAGAGAACACGTTGTTCCTGGAAATAGTATTACGCCATGAATTTGAGAGATATATACCCTGATAGTTGCCTGAAATAATGTTGTTAGAGATATTACAGTTATTTGCGTTACAGATATAAATACCACAACTATCAGAAGCTCCGTCAATTTTGAACCCGATTATGTTCACATAGTCAGATGTTATCTCAAAGACGTAGCCTTTTGGACTCGCCGCATGAATAATACAGTTCGCAGGGTCACCGTCAGACCGAATCGTCAAACGCTTGTCCACCCTTACATTTTCTTGGTAACTCCCACCCTTAATTATTATTGTATCACCAGGGCTTGCCGCATCTATTTTAGACTGTATCGTTGGATGAGAAGTAACTGTTATTAGATTCAAATCACTTGCAGTGTAATATTCCCCATAAGATGATGAATCAACATCCGCAGATATAATGTAGTCTTGTGAGGAACTTACAGAAGAAGCATTAACAGTCCAGGTTACTGTTTTATTTTCGCCACCACTGATCATTCCTAAATTCTGTGGATTCGCGCCGAAAACACGAGTGAATACGGATGGCCCATTCAGAGTTGCATTAACATCATGAGCCTTAAGATCTCCCGTGTTCGTTACTTTTAACGAAGCTGTAAAGGATGAGTCACTGCTAACAGAACTAGGAATAGAAAGATTAACACATAATTCTGGCGGAGCTACTTCTGAGAAATTACCTTCTGTTGCCATTGCGTACTCCTCGGAATATATACCAGTAGGATACAATCCAAAAGGTTCTATCTTTATGATTGCAGATGAATGGTAAGATAGAGATTTTACCTGTTCTACGTTATTTTTATATGATATTGAGCTATCTATTACCCGGTTATCAGTTTCATTATATATGTACAGATCCAAATTGCTCAGGTCATCAAATTGTGTTTGGCTGTTCGTATCGTCATATATCACGTGCCTATTCCACACCAGCGTAGTCCTGTCTCCTTCATCGTGCTGCCCTTTATAGAATTTTTCCACTTCACCTTCTGGTTTTGCTCTTAAAGTGTCAATGTGCACATTATCTCTGTGTATATATGCCTTTTTTAAATCAACATAACCAAATCCATAAGTATTATCAGGACCTGAAGCACCTATATTCTCCGCTGTATTGAGCAATAACGCTTTTATCGCTTTTGCATCCCATCTTATCCCTTTATAATCCAGTATTAAAAGTACGCTTCCTGCTATATGCGGTGCCGCAAAACTCGTTCCAGAGTTAGAAACAAAGTCACTTTGTACCTCCCACTCGTTATTACAGGATCTTATCCCTTTTCCAGGTGCTACGATGTCAGGCTTTAGTCTACCGTCACCGGTAGGTCCTCTGCTGCTGCTTTCTCTTATGGAATCGTCATCACGACTCACTGTGTTTTTATCGTCAATTGCACCAACCGTTATCACGTTATATGCTGAACCTGGGTCACAAACAGTAGTAAAATCGGGACCTGTGTTCCCTGCACTAATTACTACAGGCACGTTTAAACTAAAAATAACCGCATCCATGTAATGGCAAGAACCAGTATCACCATCTGCACCAGGATTATGGGTATAACTATGACTTATAACGTCTGCACCATCAGAGCAATGCAGTATAGCCCAGTCTATCGCTTCCATACGATCACTTAGCATTATGTGTCCCCCACCATCCACATCTAAATAGCCAGCTTTTGCATTTATCAATTTATCCAGCCCGTGAGCAACTCCTTTGTACGTTGAATCTTCACTCGCTATGATACCCGCGCAGGATGTCCCGTGTCCATCGAGATCATCTGGATTAGAAGGGTCATCAGCGTAGTTTGACAAGTCTTGAGCAGACTTGTGGAAGACCTTTGCGTAATCCACCGAGAGTGCGGGATGTGAGCTATCAATACCCGAATCAACAACTGCTACGTCCCATATTCCACCTCGGTATCCCTGGTCCCACCAGTAATCAGCACCAATTGTTTGTGCGCTTATATCAACAGTTGCCTTGAGCACCTTATCATAATAGACCATAGCAATGGAAGAATCCGCAGCCAGCTCCGCAAGATAAGAAACCGGAACGTCTGCGATTATCGAATTGTAGATCATCCCATTATATTTAATTTCGCAGCCATTACGCTCCATTTCCTCAACGATTGGCGTCTGTATCTTCTCAACCTCTGGCTCAGTTCGTGCGAGAATTT
Source organism: Candidatus Methanophagaceae archaeon (assembly GCA_013374505.1). GTDB lineage: Archaea > Halobacteriota > Syntropharchaeia > Alkanophagales > Methanospirareceae > QENJ01. Next base: position 591 of record QENJ01000284.1, on the reverse strand, counting down.
CGTGTCGCATCTGCATCACCTGTCGTTCCAGCATTATTCCTGTTTCGTTCAGCACTCTCTTCTCTTCTGCGGTAAGCAGCGCTTGCTCTGCATTAATGAGCTCTGATAAATTCAATGCATGTAATTCTTCTTCTCTGAGCCGCGGCTTTATCCGGTCGTACACCTTCCTTGCAGGTTCTGTGACGTTTTTGAACTCCGGCTCATGTTCCTCTCTAACTTTTATACTTATATCCTGTGCAGGCTGCCGGACAAGAACAACAATGACAGGGACGGTTTTATTTTTATCTTCGCTCTTTACAATTTCTCTCAGATCTTCGTCTAACTTTAGTAGGTTCGAGTCTATTGACAAGTCTTTTATTTCTTTGTCAAATATTTCTTGTTTGGTACGATAAACGTTGCCTTTTTGATCTTTGTACAATACCGTTTCCTCTGAGATATTTTTGATGATTTCGTATTCTTCTCCACTGATATGGCTCTTAAAAGTCTCAAAGTATTGATCAATGACATCGTTTAATTGGGTATCTGTTGTACCGGGAGATACAGTAAATAATGTGACTGTAAGCAGTATTATCATTGCAGGTACCTGCTTCA